>SKMG01000101.1 GCA_007121175.1 Trueperaceae bacterium
CCCGAGGCGCTCGTCGACAGTGCCTTTTCGTGGGTGGCGGCCAAGCAGCTCTTCGACCGGCTCGAGTTCCCGCATCCCGCGGCCCGGTTGCGCCTCGAGCACGCCGATTCGACCGTCCTACTGGGGCCATCCGAGACGGCGGAGCTCGAGCGACCGTGGCGCATCGACGTGCTCGGCGACCTCGGCGAGGTCAGCTGCGACGTGGTGGTGCTGGCCGGGACACTCGACGGCACCGCCTTCCCGGACCAGGTCGAGGCGGGGCTGGAACGCCTCCCGCAGGCGCTCTCCGGACTGCTCGAAGCGGGCCACTACCCCTGGCTCGACGACCCCGACGGGTTCCTCGAACTGCTGCGCGCGGCGCTACCGGCCAGCTGAGTGGGCTGCCGGTAGGGCGGCGCCGGGCCCGAGCAGTCAGCCGGCCGCTGCGCCTCGAGGTGCGAAAGCACCTTAGACGCCCTGCGGCGTGCGCTCGCACCCCCGCCGACGCGCTGCACGGGACGCGGTATAATAGCTCTCCTGCAGTACCGCACGATTCGCCAGACGAGGAGGTGAGAGCCTGAACGCCATTGCAGGCACAGTCTTGCCGGGCTCGGATGTTCGCCCGTTCTAGGTCTCGAGAGGTGAGTACATGCGTCGTCTACTAGCAGTCCTGATCGCGGTCGGCATGAGCGTCGTCGCCGCGAACGAAGTCGAAGTCTTCCACTGGTGGGCCGGCGACGAGGGTCCCGCCCTCCAGGCCCTGATCGAAGTCTTCGAAGAACAGTACCCCGAGATCACCGTCAACGATGCGGCCGTGACCGGCGGCGCCGGCGTCGTGGCACGCGCCGTGCTTCGCACCCGCATGCTCGGCGGTCAGCCGCCGGACACCTTCCAGGTGCATGCCGGCGACGAGCTGATCCTCACCTGGGTCGTCGCCGACCGGATGGAGGACCTGACCTTCCTGTTCGAGGAGGAGGGCTGGCTCGACGTCCTGTCACCCGACCTGATCGAGCTGATCAGCACCCCGGAAGGCATTTGGAGCGTCCCAGTCAACATCCACCGCTCCAACGTGATGTGGTACGTGCCCGAGAACCTCGAACAGTGGGGCGTCGAGGTGCCCGAGACCTGGGATGCGTTCCTCGAGATCTGCCCGACGCTGCAGGCCGAGGGCGTGACACCGCTGTCGCTGGGCGAGGCGTGGACCGTCGTCCACCTGTGGGAGTCCGTGGCGCTCGCCGCCATGGGGCCCGACCAGTACAGCCAGCTGTGGACCGGCCAGCTGCCGTTCGATAGCCCCGCGGGCGTCGAGGCCTGGGAGCTGTTCGGCGAGATCCTCGAGTGCACCAACCCCGACGCCTCGGGTCTGTCCTGGCAGCAGGCGACCGACTTAGTGGTCGACGGCGAGGCCGCGTTCAACGTCATGGGCGACTGGGCCGCTGGCTACATGTACACCACGCTCGAGCTCGAGCCCGGCACGGGCTTCGGCTGGGCCGCTTCGCCCGATACCGAAGGCGTGTTCATGGTCCTGTCGGACTCGTTCGGCCTGCCCAGGGGCGCGCCGAACCGGGACAACGCCATCGCCTGGCTGCGCGTCTCCGGCTCGCTCGAAGGCCAGGACACGTTCAACCCGATCAAGGGCTCGATCGCGCCGCGGCTCGATAGCGACCTCGACCTCTACAACGCCTACCTCCAGGACGCCGCCGCCGACTTCGCCGTCGATCGCCAGGTCGGCAGCCTGATGCACGGCACCGTCGGCAGCGATCCCTTCCGCGACAACTTCTTCCTCGCCCTCGACGTCTTCTACGACACCGGTCGCAACGCGCAGGCCGCGGCCAGCGCCGCCCAAGCCGTCGCGCTGCAGTTCGGCGTCGGGCGCTAGCTTCGCCCGAAGGACCGCGAACCGGAGGGGGCGCCCCGCGCGCCCCCTCCTTCGCTCCTGCCATGCGCCGCTTCTCGCGCGACCGGCTGACCGCTGTGCTGATGCTGCTGCCGTCGTTGGTGGTCCTGGCGATCTTCGTCTACGGCTTCATCGGCCAGACCGCCTACGTCTCATTCACAGATTGGGGCCGCGACCCCGCCCAAGCGCTCGCCGTGAGCCCGCAACTGAACTTCGTAGGGTGGGACAACTACCAGCGGCTCTTCACCGGACTGCTCGAGTCACGTTTTCGCCAGGACCTCGTCAACCTGGTGTTCTTCACCGTCTTCTTCATCGTCGGCTCGCTCGGTCTCGGACTCGCACTCGCTATCTTGCTCGACCGCGGCGTGAAAGGCGAGGCGTTCTTCAGGACCATCTTCCTCTACCCCTTCGCGCTCGCGTTCATCGTCACCGGCACCGTCTGGCGCTGGATGCTGCAGCCGCAGGGCGGCGTCAACCTGCTCCCCACCTACCTCGGGCTGCCGCGAGGCGAGTTCGCCTGGCTCACCTCGCGCGAGCAGGTGTGGCGCTTCGACTGGAACCAGGTCCCGAGCATCACCGCGGGCATCGTCGCCGTGGTGCTGCTGTGGATCGCCTGGGGCGCGCTCAGGCGCGCGCAGCACGGCCAGGCTTTCGGGTTCGCGATCGTCGGCCTGGCGCTCGCGGCCTGGGGCCTCGCCGGGGGACCGGGGGTCGAGCTGCTCCCCTTCCCCGAACGGCGCGGCTTCAACCTGGCGCTGATCGGCGTCATCATCGCAGCGGTCTGGCAGATGTCGGGCTACACCATGGCGCTCTACTTAGCGAGCCTGCGCGGCATCCCCGAGGAGCTCCGTGAAGCCGCCCGCGTCGACGGCGCCAGCGGCTTCCAGGTCTACCGCCACGTGGTCTTCCCGCTGCTCGGGCCGATCACGCTCTCGGCGATGATCATCCTGGGCCACATCAGCCTCAAGATCTTCGACCTGATCTGGGCGATGGCGGGCCCCGACCTCGCCACCACCAGCGTGCCGGCCTTGCTCATGTACCTGCGCGCGTTCCGCGGCAACCAGTTCGCCGACGGCGCCGCGATCGCGATGGTGCTCTTGCTGATGGTCGCGTTGGTGATCGTGCCGTACCTCTGGAGCAGCCTCCGCGGCGAGGTCCGGCGATGATCGCGGCGCTGAAGCGGACCCGCTGGCTCACCTATGGGCTGCTGATCATCGCCTCGTTGTTCTTCCTCGGCCCGGTCTACTTGGTCATCGTCACCGCCTTCAAAGAGCCCGCCGAGATCCGCCTCGCGACCGCCTGGCACCTGCCCCAGCGCTGGTACTGGCAGAGCTTCGTGGTCGCCTGGGACGCCTTCAGCACCGGCCTCCGCAACAGCCTGATACTGGCTGTGACCGCCACGGTGATCTCGGCCATGCTCGGCTCGCTCAACGGTTACGTGCTCTCGAAGTGGCGCTTCCCGGGCGCCAACATCGTGTTCCCGCTGATGCTCTTCGGGATGTTCATCCCCTACCAGAGCATCCTGATCCCGCTGTTCCAGTTCCTGCGCGACGTCGGTCTCTACGGCGGCCTGCCCGGCCTGATCGTGACCCACGTGGTCTATGGGCTGCCGATCACCACGCTGATCTTCCGCAACTTCTACGCTGAGATCCCCGACGAGATGCTCGAGGCCGGCAAGATCGACGGCGCGGGTTTCTTCGGGCTCTACGCCCGCATCGTCTTCCCGCTCTCCATCGCCGGCTTCGTCGTCGTGATCATCTGGCAGTTCACGCAGATCTGGAACGAGTTCCTGTTCGCGGTCACGCTGACCCGCCCCGCCAGCGCGCCGATCACCGTCGCTCTGGCGCAGCTCGCGGGCGGGGAGGCGGTGCGCTGGAACCTGCCGATGGCGGGAGCGATCCTGGCGGCGCTCCCGACCCTCATCATCTACATCATCTTGGGGCGTTACTTCATCCGAGGGCTGCTCGCGGGTTCGGTGAAAGGCTGACCGGGTCTGCGCCGCGAGTGCCCGGCGGCGCTGGCCCGGCGGCGTTGGCCCGGCCACAGATCACGGGCCGCAGCTGTCGGGTCGCGGCTGCCGTGCGGCGCCCACCGACCAAGCGGCCAGCGTTCGCCCTGCACGTGAAATGGTTGGCCCGAGCACGTCCCGGTCGCATGCTACGTTGACGTGGTGGTGCGGCCCGACGTGCACGTCGAGACGGTTGCAGACGTCACCCCGGCGCTTCTCGAGGAGCTCGGGGTGCGCGGCGTCCTGGTCGACCTCGACGACACCCTGATCGCCAGCAACGCGACCTTGCTGAGCCCGTCGGCCGAGGGCTGGCTGCTGTCGCTGCGCCTCGCCGGCATCAAGGTCGCCATCCTCTCGAACGGGGAACGCAAGCGGGTGTTCGAGCTCGCCGAGCGCTTCGACCTGCCCGCCTTCGCCCTGGTGGGCAAACCCTTCCCCTTCGCGTTCCGGCGAGGCCTAGCTGCGCTCGGAACGCCGCGCGAGGCCACCGCGATGGTGGGCGATCAGCTGTTCACCGACGTGCTCGGCGCGAACCTCGCCGGGCTGGTGTCGATCCTGGTACGGCCGCTCACACCCGGGAAGCTCCCGCATACCCGGCTGGCACGGCGGCTCGAACGACGCATCTTGACCGGAGGTACGCGTGACAGTCCTGTCGATCGGTGACAAGCGCCTCGGAGCGGTGCTGCTCGAGCGCGGCTACGTGTCGGACGAATCGCTGCAGCAGGCGATCAGCCGTCATGCCAAGGTCGGCGGGCGCCTCGGCGACGTGCTCGTGAACATCGGGGTGATCTCCGAGCAGCGCATCGCGCGGGCCGTGGAGGAGTCGATCGGCATCCCGTTGGTGATGCTGCCGCGGGTCGACGTGATGCCGGAGGCGCTCGGTAAGCTCTCGGCCGACACTGCCTATGAACTCGGGGCTCTCCCCTTCGCGCTCGACGGGAACCGCCTGCGGGTGGCGTTCGAGGATCCGCTCGACGCGCTGGCGGTCGAGGAGGCCGAGGACGCCTCGGGCTGCGTGGTGGAGCCGTACCAGGCGCTCACCAAGGAGCTCCAGTGGGCGATCGCGACGTACTATCCCGAGCTCGCGCTCGAACCGCCGAGCGACTTCCAGGTCGACACCAGCCAGCGCCTCGGCGCGCTAGCCGTCGAGCGCGGGATCATCAGCCAGGCCCAGCTGAACTCCGCAGTGACCGAGCAGCAGAAGACCGGCGGCCTGCTCGGTCGCATCTTCGTCAAGCAGGGCCTGATGACCGAGGACACCCTGGCCCGGCTGCTGGCCGAGCAGATGGGGCTCCAGTTCATCGAGTCGCTCGACGACGAGCCGTATCACGAGGCGCTGGCGGCGCACCTGCTGCGTCTCGACGCCGTGCAGTTCAACGCCGTGCCGTACAAGCTCGACGGAGACATGCTGATCATCGCCGCGGCCGATCCGCGGCGCCTGGGCGACATCGAAGCGATCGTGCAGGTGCCCGTCAGCTTCGTTGCCGCCCCCGAGAAGGCGGTTCAGCAGCGCATCGACCTGATGTACGCCGACAACAAGGGGCGGCTCGGCGAGACGCTGCTCATGAACAAGAAGCTCAAGCGCGAGCAGCTGCGCAAGGCACTCGAGGAGCAGGCGAAGCTCGGCAAGGTCAAGCCGCTCGGCGAGATCCTCATCGACCTCGGTTATGTCACGCAGCTCGACGTCGACGATGCGCTCAACCGCCAGCGCTCCGGAGGCGGCCGCCTCGAAGACACACTGGTGCAGTCGGGCAAGATCTCGCCCGAGATGCTGGCGAAGAGCCTGGCGATGCAGCTCGGCTACGAGTACCTCGACGAGAACAGCGTCAAGATCGACCCCTACGCGGTGACGATGGTGCCGGAGCCGACCGCGCGCCGCTACCAGGCGATGCCCATCCGTGAGGACGGCAACACCCTGGTGGTGGCGATGAAGGACCCGCGCCACGTGTTCGCGCTCGACGACATCCGGCTGATCACCGGCAAGGAGATCCAGCCCGCGGTGGCGACCGAGGAGACACTGCTCCGGCTCATCAACCGCTTCTACCGCGAGGGCGCGGACATGGACGAGCTCGCGCGGGCGGTGCTCGAGGAGGTCGGCGGCGCCCAGCAGGTCATCGAGCAGGACACCAGCGCCATCGACGACAACGCCATCGTCAAGGTGGTGAACAACATCATCCGCGAGGCGCTGCTGAACGACATGTCGGACATCCACCTCGAGCCGCGGCCCGACAAGGTCGTGGTGCGGGTGCGCAAGGACGGCAGCTTGCGTGAGTACATGACCATGCCACGAGCGACCGCCGGGGCCTTGGCGGCGCGCATCAAGATCATGGGTGGGCTCAACATCGCCGAGCGGCGCATGCCGCAAGACGGCCGCGTGCGCTTCAAGGACAAGACCAGCGAAGTCGACCTGCGCCTCTCGACGCTGCCGACGGTGTACGGCGAGAAGTGCGTGATGCGCCTGTTGAAGAAGGCCACCAGCATCCCCGAGATCGAGCAGCTCGGCTTCGCGGACTACAACTTCCAGCGCTTCCACGACGTGATCCGCAAGCCCTACGGGATGTTCCTCATCACCGGCCCCACCGGCTCGGGCAAGTCGTTCACCACCTTCTCGATCCTCAAGCGCGTCGCAACGCCCGACGTCAACGTCTCTACCGTCGAGGACCCGGTCGAGTACGAGATCCCCGGCATCAACCAGACGCAGGTGAACATCAAAGCCGGGCTCGACTTCGCGCGGGCGCTGCGCGCCTTCTTGCGCCAAGACCCGGACATCATCATGGTCGGCGAGATCCGCGACCACGAGACCGCCAAGATCGCCATGGAGGCGGCGCTGACCGGGCACCTGCTGATCGCGACGCTGCACACCAACGACGCTCCGGGCGCGGTGGTGCGGCTCACCGAGATGGGCATCGAGCCCTTCAACGTCTCGGCCTCGCTGATCGGCGTGCTGGCGCAGCGCCTGGTGCGGCGCGTCTGCAAGGAGTGCCGGGTCGAGTACACGCCCGACGAGAGCGTCATCCGACGGCTCGACATGGAGGGGAGCGAGCTCCGGGGACGGAAGCTGTTCCGCGGCGTGGGGTGTGAGAAGTGCGGGGGCAGTGGCTACAACGGGCGTTACGCTATCCATGAGTTGCTCGTGGTGGACGACGAGATGGAGAGCGCGATCGTACGCGAGGCCTCGGCCCTCGAGATCCGCAACCTCGCGATGCAGCGTGGCATGAAGACGCTGCGCCAGGACGGGATCGTCAAGGCCTTCGAAGGCATCACCACGCTCGAGGAGGTCCTCGCCCGAACCGCCGAATGAGCGAGAGCGCGTGTGCCGATCGTGTCGCCCTGCCCGCCGCACCACCAAAAGGAGCCACCAGCGTGTCCGACCAGATCCGCGCGACCCAACAGCAGACCGACATCGTCGACCTCCTCCGGCTGGCCATCGAGCGCCGGGCCTCGGACCTAGTCCTCACCGTCGGGCTCCCGCCGATGCTCAAGATCGACGGAGCCTGGGGACCGACCGAGCACGATCGGCTCACGCCGACCATGACCCGGCGGCTGATGTACGCGATGATGGACGAGAAGAAGCAGCGCAACTTCGAAGAGCGCAAGGATCTCGACTTCTCGTTCAGCCTCTCAGGGCAGGGACGCTTCCGCGTCAACTGCTTCCAGCAGCGCGGCTCGGTCGGCGGGGTGCTGCGCACCATCGCCGAGGAGGTCATCACCTTCGAGCAGCTCGGCGTGCCCAAGGAGATGGCCGAGGTCGCCCGCCTCCCCCGTGGACTCGTACTGGTGACCGGCCCGACCGGCTCGGGCAAGTCCACCACGCTCGCGACGATGGTCGACATGATCAACGAGGAAGCCTCGAAGCACATCGTCACCATCGAGGACCCGATCGAGTTCTTCCACGCCCACAAGCACAGCATCGTCAACCAGCGCGAGATCGGCGAGGACACCGCCGGCTTCCACGCAGCCCTGCGCTCGGTGCTGCGGCAGGCGCCCGACGTCATCTTGGTCGGCGAGATGCGCGACCACGAGACCATCGGCGCCGCGGTCACCGCGGCCGAGACCGGCCACCTGGTGCTCGGCACCCTGCACACCAACTCCGCGGCCGAGGCGATCGACCGCATCATCGACGTGTTCCCCGAGGTGCAGCAGGAGCAGGTCAGGGTGCAGCTCTCGAACAACCTGATGGCGATCTTCACCCAGCAGCTGCTGCCCCGCGGTAGCGGCGAGGGGCGGGTGCTGGCCTACGAGCTACTGATCGCCAACGCCGCGGTCCGCAACCTGATCCGTGAGGGCAAGACGCACCAGATCCCGTCGCAGATCCAGATGGGCGGCCAGGCCGGCATGATCACCATGGACGCCTGCTTAGCCGAGCTGCACCTGAAGCGCCTGATCAGCTTCGACATGGGCCTGTCGCGCTCGGTCGATCAGAAGGAGTTCGAGCGGCTGGTCTCCAGTGGCGGCCTGGCGGCGACCGGCGGCGACGGCACGCCGCGGCCGGCGCGGGGCCCGGAGGTGGGCCCGCGCCTCGGCAGCGGTATCGGTCGTCCCGGGAGCGGAGCGGTCGGGCGCGGCAGTCGCGGCGGCTGAGCGCCTCGCGCGCGGCGAAGATCACGTGGAGTCCAGGCGGGCGGCCGCCCGCCGAGGTGCCTCACTCAACGGCGTACGGTGCTGTCGCCTCGAGCCGCTGGCCGTCGGGGTGGCCGTAGACGCTGATCGCGTTGCCTCCGGACTCCTTGGCGGCGTACAGCGCCGCGTCGGCGTGACGTCGTAGCCGCCCCGCGTCCGAGGCGTCGTCGGGATAGATGCTCACCCCGACCGAGGCGCACAGCGCGATCCTGTCGCCGGGCACGTCGAAGGGAACCACCATGGTGCTGAGCAAGGCGCCCGCCACCTCGCGCGCGTCGTCGCTCTCGGTGATCTCCGACACCAGCACGACGAACTCGTCGCCACCGTAGCGAGCCAGCGTGTCGCTGCGCCGCAGGCTGGCCCTCAGCCGGCCCGCGACCTCCTTGAGGATCCGGTCGCCCACCTCGTGCCCCCAGACGTCGTTGACGCGCTTGAAGCCGTCGAAGTCGAGCACCAGCAGCGCCAGCGTCCGCCCGTAGCGCTCGGCGGAGAGCACCGCGTGCTCGAGCCGCTCCTCGAACAGCACGCGGTTCGGCAGACCGGTGAGATGATCGTGCTGAGCGCGACGAACGAGTTCTGCGGTGCGCTGGCGCACCTTCTCCTCGAGCCCGCTCGAGATGTCGCGCAGGCTGGCGTGCAGCCGATCGAGCTCGCTCGCCTGCTCGTTCGCCAACTGCACCCGCTCCTCGATCAGCCGCTCGAGCCGCGTGCGCACCCGCGTTTCGAGCAGGTAGCGCTCGGTCACGTCGAGGAACGTGCTCACGGCGCCGATGGTCTGGCCGCCGCTCGACCGCACGGGTGACGCGCTCACCGCCAGACGCGCGACGGTCCCATCGTCGCGGCGGTAGCGGACCGCCTCGTCGCGCACGATCTCGCCGGCGAGAGCCCGCGCCAGCGGGTGCTCACCGGGCCCATAGGGCGTGCCGTCGACGTGGATCATCCCGTCAAAGCCATACTCGGTACCGGCGGTCTGGGATCGCTCCTGCCCGAGGATGCGCTTCGCTTCCTCGTTGAGTACGATGATGCGCCCGGTGGGCGCCTCGGCGACCACCAGTCCGGTCGGCGCCTGCTCGAGCAAGCTTCGCAGTCCCTCGACGTGATCCACGAGGCTCTGCCCGCTCGCCATGACGACGGGCCCCTGAGGCCGCTCATCGCCGATCGTCGTCCTTCGGTTCACGCATCACCCCCCCGGTGGGTTGCTCCGCTGGAGCCGGAGCCAGACTGGCGCCCGATGCGCCGGCCGGACTCCACTATGACGGACAGCGATGAGAAGAACTCTCGTCATAGAAACGATTTCGATGAGGATCGCCGACGAAGACCAACGTCGGCAAGAGCCTCCGTATGAGCCGCCGTCACTCTTGTCCGTAGAGATCGCTCGCGTCGAGACCGAAACGTTCGGGTGAACCAGAGACGCGCACGCCGTTGCCCCCCGCATCCTTGGCCGCGGCCATCGCCGCCTCGGCACGGCGAGTGAGCTGCGCGGCATCCGCCGCGCCATCGGGGTAGAGGCACACGCCGATCGAGGCGGCGAGCAGGACCCGGTTGCCCGGCACGTCGAACGGTTCGAGCAGCGCGCTGAGCAGCGTCAGCGCGATCTCCCGGGCATCGTCCGGGTCGTTGACCTCGGAGATCAACACGACGAACTCGTCGCCGCCGTCGCGCGCGAGCGTGTCGCTGCGACGCAGCCCCGCGCGGAAGCGTTGCGCCACCTCGCGCAGGATGCGATCGCCGACCTCGCGGCCGAAGGTGTCGTTCATCAACTTGAAGTCGTCGAGATCGACCACCATCAGCGCGAGCGCGCGCCCGTAGCGCTCGGCGCTCGCGACGCTGCGCTCGAGGCGCTCGTCGAAGAGGACCCGCGTCGGCAGGCCCGTCAAGGCGTCGTACTGTGCGTGGTTGGCGAGCTCGGCGGTGCGCTGGCGGACCCGCTCTTCGATACCGTCCGAGATCGCGTGCAAGCTCGCGTGCAGCCGGTCGAGCTCGGCGGCCCGGTCGTGCGCCTGCTGAGTGCGCTCCTCGACGAGGCGCTCGAGCCGCGCCCGCACCTTGCCTTCGCGCGCGTAGCGCTCGGTGACGTCGACGAAGGTGGCGATGGCGCCCACGATCATGCCAGCTGGGGAGCGGACCGGGGAGGCGCTCATCGACAGGCGCACGAGCGTTCCATCGTCGCGCTGGTGATGGACCGTCTGGTCGCGGACGATCTCCCCACAGAGCGCACGGACGAGCGGTTGCTCGGCCGGCTCGAGAGGAGCGCGATCGGCGTGACCCCTCGACAGGATCATGCCCTCAGAGCCGCAGGCGGCGGGGATCAGCGGGTGCCCGAGGATGCGCGTGGCCTCCTCGTTGAACACGACGATGCGTCCGCCAGGCGCTTCGGCCACCACCAGGCCAGTGGGCGCCTGCTCCAGCAGGAACCGCAGCCCCTCGACCCGCTCGAGCAGCTCGTTCGGGCCCGGCGGCAGGCCACCAGGAGCGGCGTCAGCCGACGGCGGCGGCCCGCTCACGTCGTACCCGCGAGCCCGGCTCGGCGCCAGCGTTGGGGGGATCGTCGTTGCGTCGTCGTGGCACCCTCTCCTCGAAGCTCACATCATCGCCTGCCTCGATCGCGCCTCGGGTCGGCCCGGCGACCGCCGGCGTCCGGAACCCGGGGGCGCTCGCTCATGCCGCCGCCCGGACCATGGCGGCTGCGGCTCACAGCACGTTGAGCGACGTCTCATCTCGGGCGCCGATAGTGGAGGCAGAACGACTTCGTGCTGAATGGTTGCGCGAGCAGCAGGCAGCACCGCCGTGGTGGGCCAAGATGACGAGTGAACAGGAGTACGGTGCCGAGAAGCGGAGCCAACCCGAGTTCGTTCGGCGACATCGAAGACTTGAGGAGCCTCCTCGAACAGGCTCCGGTCGGGCTGGTCGCAGCGGAGGCCGACTCGGGCCACGTCGTGATCTTCAACGAGGAGGCCGCGCGGATCCTCGGCCACCCGCCGCCGCGCTCGGCTCACGCCGCCGACTTCGCCACCTTCGGTTCCTTCCACGCCGACGGAACGCCCTTCGGGCCCGCCGAGCACCCGCTCGTGCGTGCGCTCGCTGGGGAGATCGTGCGCGGCGAGACGGTCCGCTGCCGGCGCGCCGACGGCGAGTTGGTGTGCCTCTCGGTCAACGCCTCGCCGCTACGCTCGCCGGGCGGCCCCGTCCGCGGCGCGGTGGCGATCTTCGTCGAGCTGGCCGCGTCGGAGGCCGAGCGACGCGAGCGGTCGCGGCCGGTGCCTGCGGCTGACGGGCGCTCGCGTGAGACCGAGGAGCGAGCCGGCGAGATCGACCGGCCGCACGCGACCGCCCGAGCATTCTCGGAGGGGCTGGAGGAGAAGGTGCAGCTGGCGTACCAGGCCCAGCACGACCCGCTCACCGGCCTGCCGAACCGCGTGCTGTTCGAGGAGCGGCTCGAACGGGCGGTCGCGAGCGCAGAGCGCTACGGGCGGAAGCTGGCGTTGCTGCTGCTCGACCTCGACGACTTCGCGTTCGTCAACGACGCTTTCGGTCACGACGCCGGCGACCGCGTGCTCAAGGACGTCGCGCGCCGCCTGCAGGCCAAGCTGCGGCGCAGCGACACGCTCGCCCGGCACGGCGGCGACGAGTTCATCGTGCTGGTGTCCGAGATCGGCGAGAGCAGCGACGCGCGCGAGGTAGCGCTTGCCCTGGTCAGCAGCATGATCGAGCCCTTCGAGGTACCCGGTAATCGGGTGGTGCTCACGGCGTCGGTCGGCGTGAGCATCTTCCCCGACGACGCTCGCGACAGCGGCGAGCTCAAGCGGCATGCCGACGCCGCGATGTACCACGCGCAAGAGCCGGGCAGCAACGGCATCAGTGTCTACGGCTCGCCGGACCGCTTCGAGCTCTTCGCGAGCGAGCTGTACCGGTCGCGCTGACCGGCCCTCGCACCGGCCGACGTCACTCGAACGCCAGCGTACCGTCGTGTTCCCGGTGCACCTCGAGCCGGTTCGTGCCCGCGTCCTTGGCCCGGTACATCGCAGCGTCCGCCAAGCGCTTCAGCCGCGAGGCGTCAAGGGCGTCGTCCGGGTAGACGCTCACACCGATCGACGCGGTCAGCACGATGCGGTGCCCGGGGATCTCGAACGGCTCGACCAGGCTGCTCAGCAGGGCGCTCCCCACCTCACAGGCATCGTTACTCTCACGGATCTCGGACACCAGCACGATGAACTCATCGCCACCGTAGCGAGCCAGCGTGTCCGAGCGTCGCAACGCAGCCCGAAGTCGCCGCGCCGCTTGCGTCAAGACACGATCGCCGGCATCGTGACCGAAGCCGTCGTTGATCGCCTTGAAGCCATCGAGATCGATGAAGAGCACCGCCAGCTTACGCCCGTAGCGCTCTGCGCTCGCGACCGCCCGCTCGAGCCGCTCCTCGAACAGCACCCGGTTCGGCAGCTTCGTCAGGGCGTCGTGCTGCGCCTGGTAGGCGAGCTCCGCGGTGCGCTGCCGCACCTTCTCCTCGAGCCCGTCGGAGATCGCCCGCAAGCTGGCGTTGAGACGATCGAGCTCGCTGGCGCGCTGGCTGGCTTCGACCGACCGCTCCTCGACCATCCGTTCCAGGCGCGACCGGACCCGCTCCTCGAGGAGGTAGCGCTCGCTGACGTCGATGAAGGTGGTGGCAGCACCGAGCAGGTGGCCGCTCGCCGAGCGGATCGGCGAGGCGTTCGCCGAGAGCCTGATCACCTGCCCGTCGCTGCGGCGATAGCGCACGACTTGATCACGCACGTCCTCACCCGCCAGCGCTCGCGCCAACGGGTGCTCCGCGGGATCGTACGGCGTGCCGTCGATATGGATGGCGCCGTAGTTCACGTACTCGGACTGCGACTCGGCCTCGATGATCGGGTGTCCCAGGATGCGCGTGGCCTCCTCGTTGAACACCACGATCCGCCCCGAGGGAGCCTCCGCGACCACCAGCCCCATCGGCACCTGCTCTAGCAAGAAGCGCAACGGTTCGACCTTCTCGACGAGGGCCTGCTGGTCGATCGACATCGGCTCAACCGGGTCCCCTGCTCTGCGCCCAACTCGTCGTGCGCCCACGGTCCTCCTCGCTACGATCGCATGTGTGCCGGTAGACCCCGGTTCGCCGCCGAAGAGTCCCGGGCCAAATCATAGCGTTGCTGGAGTTGCGTGTCCAGATAGCGTGCTCGGTATCCAGGCTCGGGGGCGCCCGGGACGTTCAGCCCTGTTCGGTTTCGCACGGCAGCCACATGGTGAGGTGGGGAGGTTCGGCGCCGAAAGGTTCCAACCGGCGCTGCCGCGATGGAACTGGCGATCCGCAACCGCGATCTGACGAAGCACTACGGCCGCACGCGGGCGTTGGAATCGCTCGACTTGGAGGTGCCTCGGGGCGTGGTGTTCGGCTGCTTGGGCCCGAATGGCGCCGGCAAGACCACCTGGATCCGCTCATTGGTCGGGCTGCTCAGGCCGACCCGCGGCCGCGCGGAGGTGTTCGGTATCGACGTGACCGAGCGCCCGAACGAGGTCCAGGCCCGGATCGGCTACCTACCCGGCGAGTTCAACGCCGACGACGACCTCACGGCCGAGGAGTACCTGCGCTTCCTCGGAAGCGTGCGCGGCCAGCACGATCGCGACCGGTTCAGGAGCATTGCAGAGCGCCTGGAGCTCGATCTCGGGCGACGCTTCGGCGACCTGTCGCACGGCAACCGGCAGAAAGTCGGCATCGCCCAGGCGTTCATGAGCGAACCAGAACTGCTCATCCTCGACGAGCCCACCAGCGGTCTCGATCCGCTCGTACAGCGCGAGTTCCTGCAGATGCTGCGCGAGGTGCGAGCCGAAGGCCGTACGGTCGTGCTCTCGTCACACGTCGTCTCGGAGGTCGAGGCCGTCGCCGACGCGGTCGGCATCCTGCGCGAGGGGCGCCTGGTGGTCGCGGACGCCATGGAGGAGCTGAAGGGCAGTGCCCGCCGTCGGATCGAGCTCACGTTCGCCGAACCGCCGCCTGCCACCGTGCTCCAGGAGGTTCCCGGCGTGCGTGAACTGCGCTTCGACGGGCGCACGGCGCGGCTCGTGGTCGAGGGTTCCACCGCCGACCTCGTCGCGGCCCTTGCGCGCTACCGGGTGGAGGACGTCGTCAGCCACGTACCCGACCTAGAGGAGGTGTTCCTCCACCACTACCGCACCGGGGGGAGGCAGGATGACGGTGCCGATCTTCAGCAAGACCCTCCGTGACCAACGCTGGGCGCTGGTGCTATGGAGCCTCGGAATCGGTGCGCTGCTGCTCGTGATGGCCGCGCTGTGGCCAACGGTGCGCGACCTCATCGACGCCGATCTGCTCGCGGCACTGCCCGAGGCGCTCGTCGAGCTGTTCGACATCGACGACATGGTGACCGGCGTCGGGTTCCTCAACACCGAAGTCTTCAGCATCCTGATGCCCGGGCTCTTCATCGCCTACGGCGTCGGCCGCGGCGCTCACGCCATCGCCGGCGAGGAGCAGGACGGCACGCTCGAGGTCGTGCTGGTCAGCCGCCTGTCGCGATCTCGCATCGCGCTCGAGAAGGCCGCGGCGCTAGCTGTCTCGCTCACCGTGCTCGGTGCGGTCGGGTTCGCCTTCACCCTGCTCGCCTCGAGCCTCGCTGACATGGGCATCCCAGCCTCCTACGCGGCGAACGGTGCGCTGGCCATGATGCTGATCGGGCTGCAGCACGGGGCGCTGGCCTTCGCTGTCGGCGCGGCCAGCGGCCGCCGGGGCCTCGCGGTCGGTGTGGCGGCCACCGTGGCGGTGATGGGCTACGTGCTGCACGTCGCAGGCGTCCTGGTCGACGGGCTCGAGGCGTGGCAGCCGCTGTCGCCGTTCACCCAGGCGATCGCGGCAGGACCGCTCTCGGACACCGTTCCGCTCGGGTTCGCTTGGCTTGCGCTGGCTGCGGTCGTCTTCGTGGTCGCCGCGCTGCCGCGCTTCACCCGGCGCGACGCCGCGGCGAGCTGAGCGCGGGCCGCTGGTCACGCCGGGCCGGGCGGTACGGCCGCACGAGCCTCCGGGTCCCCGGTGTACCGTGGGGACGCTGATGCCCACCAGTTCACCGACGATCGGACCCTTCCGGCGGCCCGGCCTCGTGCTGATCCACGGAGCATTCCACACCGCGCGCTGCTGGGCACCGACCGTGGCAGAGCTCGAGCGGATCGCTCCAGCGCTCCGCGTCGTGGCGGTCGACCTGCCAGGGCGCGGTGCGTCGCCGGGCGATCTCGGCTCGCTCACCATCGCGCAGTGCGCCGAGCACGTCGTCGAGCAGATCGAGCGCGCCGGCCTCGACGAGGTCGTCGTCGTCGCCCACTCGCTCGGGGGGTTGACTGCTCCGGCCGTCGTCGAGTCCCTGGGCGCGGCGCGCGCCGCTCGGCTGGTGCTGATCGCAGCCGTCGTCCCACGTGAGGGCACCTCCAACCTCGAGACGATCCCGCGCCCAGTTCGCTGGCTCATCAGGAGGGCGCTCAGACCCGGGCGTCCCGTCAGACCCCCGAGGCCGAGTCTTGCGAGCCTCTTCTTCTGCAACGGTATGTCGCCCGGGCAGCGCCAGTTGGTGCTCGACCAGCTATGCCCCGAGGCACCGGGTCCCTTCCACGAACGGGTGACTCGAGCGGGGGTCCCCGCCTCCGTGCCGCGAACCTGGCTCCTCACGCTGAAGGACCGAGCCAACCCGCCGCGGCAGCAGCGCGCGGCGTTGGCCAATCTCGGCGGCGCCTACGAAGTTCTCGAGATCGACACCTGTCACGACGCGATGGTGAGCGAGCCCAGGAGGCTCGCGTCGATCCTCGCCGAGCGCTGCGCTCTTCACTAGCCGTCGCCGAGACCGCGTCGTGACCGCGTCTCGAACACCGAGACACCGACCTGGAGCAGTTCGTCGTGCATGCGGCCGAGGCCGTACAGTAGCGCGTCGACGCCGAGGTCGAAGGCCTCGACCAGTCGCTCTGGGCGCCCGTCGAAGAGCGGCGCGGAGAAGCTGACGCTGATGAGCGCGCCGTGCTCGCCGTCATCGTCGTCCTCCAAGACCGGTGAGACACGAGCGAGGCGCCGGTCCGCAGGGCCGGGGGCGGCCGAGTCGATCAGGAAGCGCACGTGATCGACGCGCCCATGCAGGTAGTTCGCGAGCTCGAAGGTCCGAGCCATCGCTCCTGGGTAGCGCGCCGAATCGACGCGCAGAACGTCGCAGAGCTCGAGCACCAGCGTCTGAGGCGTGACCTCTTCGACGATCAGATCGAAGCGGTAACCCTCTAAGTCGAATCGAACGCGAGTGTCGCCATTCGCTGTCAAGTCGGCCTCGACGAGTCGCAGCCCGCGAGGCGAGAAGGCCTCGAGGACGATGTCCGCGACGGTTCTGACGGCCGCTGTCCGCATCATCAGATCACGACTCCCGTCGCCTGCCAGAAGGCTCGCCGCGCGAACGCCCTCGCAAAGGCAGCTTGATTGTAGTCCAATGCCGCTCCGCTGAACGCAGATGAGCGGCGTGCTGCATAGACGCCACAGTCCGCGAGGGCACCGGTCGTGGAGGTGTCGGTCGGCGGCGCGCGCATCGCGAGCCTCGCTCCCGTTGACCGGGGCGCAGCGCGGCGCGTACACTCCTGGGCATGCTGCGCGCCCATGAGCGAGCGTGGAGGATGCGCCGGCGCCTGCGGGTGATCGCCCGGCG
>SKMG01000017.1 GCA_007121175.1 Trueperaceae bacterium
GCATGACAGAGCACACCTCGGGGCACGCTGCGACGCTGCACGTGCTCGAGGGAAGCATGCACGTGCGCGTCGGAGAGCATAGCGTCACCATGCGCGCCGGCAGCTTCCTCGGCCTCGAGCCGCGGGCGCCGCACGCCCTCGACGCCGAGGAGCCGTCACTGCTGCTGCTGTGCGTCTCGGCGCCATGACCGGCTACGCAGTGAGCGGGTTACACGGTGAGCTGATCGTGAAGCGCCGTTGGCACATCTGCCAAGGCGGTCTTATGACATCCCTCACTCAAGGGACCGCGCGTGCAATAGGATAGAGTAACCGGTCCACGCATGACGCTGGACGTGGTTTTTCGGGAGTTCGGCCAGAGGAGTCTCTCGAAGTTCGATAGAGGAGGAACATGAGACGAATTGTGCTGTTCATCGCAGCCGCGGCGTTCGCCTTCGGCGGCGCCCACGCCTTCACGCTCACCGTCGCCACCACGGCCGACGCCGTGAGCCTGACCACCCACGCCACCAACGACCAGCCCTCGGCGCGAGTGATGAAGCAGATTTACGACACGCTCATCGTCCAGACCGAGGAGCTCGAGCTCGAGCCCGGCCTGGCGGAGAGCTGGACGCAGATCGACGAGCTCACCTGGGAGTTCAACATCCGTCCCGGGGTCGTGTTCCACAACGGCGACCCGCTCACCGCCGCGGACGTCGCCTTCACGCTCAACAGCCTTCGTAATCCGGAGATCGCTGCTCCGGGCGCCTTCATCCTCGGCTTCGTCGAGGACGTCGTGGTTGTCGACGACCTCACGGTCCGGGTGCTCACCAGCGCCCCGTTCGCCCCGATCCTCGCGCACCTGTCGCACACCGCCACGTCCGTGCTGAACGAGCGCGTGGTCACCGAGGCGGGCGAGGACTACGGCACCGAGGTCGTCGTTGGGACCGGCCCGTTCCGCTTCGTGTCGTGGGAGATCGCGTCGCAGATCGTCCTCGAGCGCAATCCGGATTGGTGGGGCGGCGAGGTACTGCCCGAGCGTGTGGTCTTCCGCCCGATCGTCGAGCCCTCGGTGCGCGCCATCGAGGTCGAAGCGGGCGCCGTCGACATCGCCTACGGGTTGGAGCTGTCGCCGCGCGACGCCATGCGGGCCCGCGCCAATCCCGACCTGACGATGGCCGAGACCCCGACCCTGTCGACGACGTACGTCGGCTTCAACGCCCAGAAGGCGCCGTTCGACGACGTCCGCGTGCGGCAAGCGATCAACCACGCCGTCGACGTCGAGCCGATGATCGATGCGATCCTCGAGGGCTTCGGCACGGCGGCGCGCGGCCCGATCTCGGACATGGTGTTCGGGGCGAACCTCGACCTCGAGCCGTACGAGTACGATCCGGAGCTCGCGCGCGAGCTGCTGGCCGAGGCTGGCTACCCGGACGGCTTCTCGGCCATGGTGTGGACCAACGAGAACCCGATCCGCATCCAGATCGCCGAGATCATGCAGGCGCAGCTCGCCGAGGTCGGCATCAACGTAGACGTGCAGGTGCTCGAGTGGTCGACTTACCTGGCCGACACCGCTGCCGGTGCGCACGACATGTTCATCCTCGGTTGGGTGAGCGTCACGGGTGACGCCGACTACGGCCTCTACGCTCTGTTCCACAGCACGCAGTTCGGCACGGCCGGCAACCGCACCTTCTGGTCGCACCCGCGGGTCGACGAGTTGCTCGACCTGGGTCGGACGGAGGCGGACCCCCAGGTGCGCGAGGCATACTACTTCGAGGCACAGGAGATCATCGCCGAGGAAGCCCCCTGGGTCTTCCTGTACCTGCTCCTGGAGGTCAACGCCCTGCAGAACAACGTGACGGGCTTCGTCCCGCACCCCGCGGGCCACCACCGCCTGTACAACGTCAACAAGAACTAGAGCCGGACCTCGGTCTGGGTCGCCGACGCTCCTTCGCGAGTGTGGCGACCCAGGCTGACGAGGCAACGCCCGGGGGCCGTTCTCGGCCGGCCCCCAAGAGGATCTCCCCCCAAGAGCGCAGGGGACGAATCGGGACACGACTGCTTTGCTCAAGTATATCTTCCGCCGTATCATCCTGCTGATACCGATCCTCCTCGGTGTCACCGTCATCGTCTTCGGGATCATGTTCATGACGCCGGGCGACCCGGCCATCCTCATGCTGGGCGAGAACGCCCCCCAGGCTGAGCTCGAGGCGCTGCGCGAGCGACTCGGGCTCGACCAACCGGCGTACGTGCAGTATGGACTCTGGTTGGGGCGGGCGGTGCAGCTGGACTTCGGTCGCTCCATCCGCTCGGGTCGACCCGTGACCCGAGAGATTTCGGCGCGGCTGCCGGCCACGCTCGAGTTGGCGCTGCTGGCGACGCTGCTGGCGATCGCCGTCGGGGTTCCGCTCGGCGTGCTCTCGGCCACGCGCCCGAACACGGCCGTCGATCACGCGGCGACCGTCGCGGCCTTCGGGGGGCTCGCGATGCCGGTCTTCTGGCAGGGCCTGATCCTGATCTTGCTGTTCGCGCTGGTACTCGGCTGGTTGCCTCCATCGGGCAGGCTCGGCGGCTGGCAGTACTACGTCCTGCCGACCATCACACTGGGCACGAGCGCCATCGCCGCCATCACCCGCATGACCCGTGCGACCATGCTCGAGACGCTGAGCCAGGATTACGTCCGTACCGCCCGCTCCAAGGGCCTTCCTGAGCGCTCCATCGTCTACCGCCATGCCCTGCGCAACGCCCTGATCCCGGTGGTGACGGTGATCGGGCTGCAGTTCGGACAGCTCCTCTCCGGGGCCGTGATCACCGAGACCATCTTCTCTTGGCCCGGTATCGGGCGCCTGGCGGTCGACTCGATCCGCGCCAAGGACTTCCCGACGGTGCAGGGCGCCGTCATGGTGTTCGCCGTCATGTACGCGGTGGTCAACCTGTTCACCGACGTGCTCTACGCCTACCTCGACCCGCGCCTGAAGACGCGCTACAGCTGACGTGGCCGCTACCGAGACCCAGGGCGTACGGAGGTCGCGGGGCGCGCGCTCCTGGTCGAGTATCCTGCGCTCGAGCCCGCGCATCGCGATCGGCGGCGCGGTGCTCCTCGTCATCGCGTTCGCGGCGGTGTTCGCAGACGCGATCAGCCCCTATCCCCCCAACCAGCAGAACCTGCGCGCCCGGCTGCAGCCTCCGAGCGCCGAGCACATCCTCGGCACCGACCACTTCGGGCGTGACGTCCTCTCCCGCATCATCCACGGTGGCCGGGTGTCGCTGCAAGTCGGGTTCATCGCGGTCGGCATCGCGCTCGCGGTCGGCGGCGTCATGGGGCTGCTGGCCGCGTTCTACGGCCGCTGGGTCGACTCGACGGTGTCGTTCGTGGTCGACGTCATGCTGGCGCTGCCCGGCTTCCTGCTCGCGCTGGCGATCGTCGCGGCGCTGGGCCCGAGCCTGGTGAACGTGATGATCGCGGTGGGCATCGCCTACATCCCGCAGTTTGCGCGCATCACCCGCAGCGCCGTGCTGACGGTGATCGAGATGGATTACGTCACGGCGGCGCGGGCCGCGGGATCGCGCGACAACCGGATCATGCTCCGGCACGTGGTGCCGAACTCGCTCAGTCCGGTGATCGTGCAGGTGACGCTGTCGCTGGCTGGCGCCATCCTCTCCGCGGCCGGGCTCTCGTTCCTCGGCCTCGGCGCACAGCCGCCCACCGCCGAGTGGGGGAGCATGCTCAACGCCGCCCGCGGCTACATCCGTGATGCGCACTGGGCGGTCACCTACCCCGGCGTCGCGATCGTGATCACCGTGCTGGCGCTGAACATGTTCGGCGACGGGTTGCGCGACGCGCTGGACCCGCGCCGTATCGACTGAGCTGGGGCGTCGGCGCTCCAGCGTCCACAGGCCGATGCATGCCGCCGGTGTGCGCCGCCCCTGGCGGCGTCGCTTCGTGCCGTCGCCCGATGCCGAGGATCGCGACCGCTGTCCGACGTTCATTCGATGAGACACATGCTTCGGGTAACGCTCAGCGTTGACAGGCTCGGCCCTGGCGCCTAGCATCGCTTCATGAGTCCACTCGAGGCGAGACCAATGATCCGGATCGCCCTCTCGATGTTCGATCACTTCTGGGCCGTGGTGCGCGCTGTCGTGCGGGTCGGCGGGGAGCCTTCGCGCGGAGCCACCAGAGCAGCTAGCCCGGCCTATGTCGTCGTGCGGCGCCCGCGGCGGCCATGATGACGAGCCGCACGGTCCCCACGGCGAGCACCACCGACACGCTCTCGCTCTTCGGCGGCGTGCTCCTGCCTACGCTCGCCAAGGGCCCCATCATCAGACGCAAGCGCGTGATGGCGTTCGCCGAGGCGGGTGACCTCGTGCGCAAAGCGGTGCGCACCATGCAGCGCATGCACGAGCGCTACGGCGACGGTCCGCTGATGCTGCGCGTCCCGATCCGCAAACAGGCCATCGTGCTGGCACCGCAGCACGTGCACCGGATCCTCGCGGAGTCGCCGGAGCCCTTCTCCGCCGATAGCAGCGAGAAGCATGCGTCGCTAGCGCACTTCCAGCCGAAGGCGGTGCTCATCTCCAGCGGCCCCGAGCGCGCCGACCGGCGCCGCTTCAACGAGGAGGTGCTCGACACCCCGCGGGTGATGCACCGTCTGGCGGAGCGCTTCCGAGACGTGATCGAGGAGGAGGCGCACTTCATGCTGGCGCGGGTGCGGCGTGAAGGCGTCCTCGACTGGCCAACCTTCTACGACGCGTGGTTCTGCATGGTGCGGCGCGTGATGCTGGGCGACGCCGCCCGCGACGACCGCGAGCTGACGAGCATGCTCGAGACGCTGCGCGGCTACGCGAACCTCGCCTTCTTGCAGCCGCAGCGCAAGGGGCTGCGGGAGCGCTTCTATCGGCGTTTGAACGCCTACCTCGCGCAGGCCGACCCCGAGAGCTTATCTGGCGTGATGGCGCAGACGCACACCACCGAGCTCACCGCGCCCGATCACCAGATCCCGCACTGGCTGTTCGCGATCGATCCGGCAGGGATGACCACGTTCCGGACGCTGGCGCTGCTCGCGGCGCACCCGGAGTTCGAAGTCCGCGCGCGTGACGAGATCAAAGAGCAAGACCGCGAGCCGGCGCTGCCGTTCCTGCGGCAGTGCGTGCTCGACACGCTGCGGCTGTGGCCGACCACGCCGATGATCCTGCGGCAGACGGACAGGGAGACCGAGTGGGAGGACGGCGTGATGCCCGCCGACACTGGGCTGCTCATCTACGCGAACTACTTCCACCGCGA
>SKMG01000202.1 GCA_007121175.1 Trueperaceae bacterium
CCCGGTAAGTGGCCGGCGCGAACCGTGCTGGCGCACCTGGCAGATACCGAGCTCGGCATGGGGTTCCGCTTCCGCCAAGCGGTGAGCGTGCCGGCCTCCGATCCGCCGCACGCGATCCAACCGTTCGACCAGGACGCCTGGGCCGAGAGATCGAGCCGCGCCGACCCGTCTCTGGCGCTCGAGGCGTTCCGTGCGTTGCGCGCGTGGAACCTGACGCTGTTCGGCACCTTCTCGCTCGACGACTGGAGCCGCGACGTCTTCCATCACGAGCGCGGCTTCGAGAGCGTCGACACCATGGTGCGTTTCCTGGCGGGGCACGACCTCAGCCACCTCGACCAGCTCGAGGCGGTGGCGCGCGGATAGGCCTGAGCCGCCAACTCAGGGCCTTAGTGGGCGTGGTAGAAACGTCTCATGGCAACCGAACGCACCTTCGCGATGGTCAAGCCCGACGGTGTGCGGCGCGGCCTGGTCGGGACCGTCGTGTCCCGCATCGAGGCCAAGGGCTACCGCATCGTGGGCATGAGGCTGATGACGATCCCGCGCGAGATGGCCGAGCGGCACTACGGTGAGCACCAGGGCAAGCCCTTCTTCGAGCCGCTCGTGGCCTTCATCACCAGCGGACCGGTGGTGGCCATGGTGCTCGAGGGCGAGGACGCGATCGCGGGATGGCGCGGCATGATGGGCGCTACGAACCCCAAAGACGCTGCCGCCGGGACCATCCGCGGTGACTTCGCCACCGTGATCGACGAGAACGTGGCGCACGGCTCGGATGCCCCCGCGACCGCCGAACGCGAGATCGGCATCTTCTTCGGTGAGAGCGGCCTGATCGACTGACGCGCGGCCTTACGTAGGCCCAAGTAGAGGTGAGGCATGTCCGGACTGTCGCAGCGGATCCTGGGACTCAAGGTCTCCTCGACGATCGCCTTCAACGCCAAGGTCTTGGAGTTGAAGCGCGCGGGCGTCGACGTCATCGCGATGACGGCCGGTGAGCCCGACTTCCAGCCCCCGCCCCACGTGCTCGAGGCGGCGAACGAAGCGATTCGCCTGGGGCTCACCAAGTACACCGCCTCGGAGGGCACGCGCGAGCTGCGCGACGCGATCGCGGCAAAGCACGCCCGCGAGAACGGCCTCGACTACGGCGCGGACCAGATCATCGTCTCCAGCGGCGGCAAGCAAGTGCTGTACAACGCCTTCATGGCCCTGCTCGAGCCGGGAGACGAGGTCATCGTGCCCTCGCCCTACTGGGTCAGCTACCCGGCCCAGATCGAGCTGGCCGGCGGGGTGCTGGTGGCCGTGCCGACCAGCGCGGACCAGGGCTTCGTGCCCGATCCCGAGCTCGTCGCGCGAGCGATCACGCCCAGGACCAAGGCGATCTTGCTCAACTCGCCCAACAACCCGACCGGCGCGGTATACCCCGAGAGCGTGGTGCGCCAGATCGCCGACCTCACCGAGCTCCACGATCTCTGGCTCATCACCGACGAGCTCTACGAGCACATCGTCTACGACGGCGAGTTCGTGCCGCTGGCCCGCTACTACCCCGAGCGCACGCTGCTCGTGCACGGCGCCAGCAAGGGCTATGCCCTGACCGGATGGCGCATCGGCTGGGGCTGCGGGCCGCTCGCCCTCGTCAAGGCGATGGGCGCGCTGCAGGGTCAGGTGACGAGCAACGCCAACGCGGTAGCGCAGTACGCCACGCAAGTGGCGCTCAACGAGCAGGAGCTGACCGCGGCGTTCCAGGCCCGAACCAGGGCGGCCTACCTCGAGCGGCGTGACGTGCTGGTGCGGGGGCTCAACGAGCTCGGCCTGCCCACCCCCACGCCGCAGGGAGCGTTCTACGTGATGGCCGATACCGGCCGGATCGATGCCGACGAGAACGTCGCCGCCATCACCTTGCTCGAGCGCGCGCACGTGGGCGTCGTGCCCGGCACCGACTTCGCCGCCCCCGGCTTCGCCAGGCTGTCGTACGCCTGCTCGCTCGAGCACATCGAGACGGCCCTAGAGCGCGTCGAAGGGCTGCTGGCGTGAGCGGCGGCGATGCCGGGACGGTGGTGGCTCGCACCGGAGCCGGCAGCTTCGAGACGTCCGTGCGTATCCGGGAGCACGAGCTGCGCGTCGACGAGCCCGTCGCCCAGGGAGGCACCGACACCGGACCGATGCCGAGCGAGCTCGTCGCCGCCGCCTTGGCGTCGTGCACGACCATCACGCTGCACATGTACGCTGACCGCAAGGGCTGGCCGCTCGAGGCGGTGGAGGTGGGGGTCGAGCGCCGCAGCGAGCCCGGCGCCCGGCGCGCCGGCGGCCGCGCGACGCCGCGCTATGCCTGCACCGTCAGGTTCACCGGGCCGCTCGACGAGACGCAGGTGGCGCGTCTGTTGGAGATCGCTGAGCGCTGCCCGGTGCATCGGCAACTCGCCGGCGGCACCGAGATCACGACCGAGTTGATCGACTGAGCCGGCCATCTCGCCGGGCCGACGTCGAGCGGACGCGCCGCCTCGGCGCCGGGGTAGGCCGTGGTGCGAGCCAGTCGGGTCAGGCGAGCGCGCTAGCATGGCGTATGAGCGACCACGACGAGCGCGAGCGGAAGCGAACGCCTTCGGTGCGCGAGGCGCTGGGCGAGGACACGCCCATCGCCGAGTTGCCGACGGCGCCGCCGCCCGCGGGGTCGTCCAACCACATCTACGCCAACCCCGAGAAGTGGCGCATCGGCCGCGAGTTCCTGTCTCGCTACACCGGCACCGAACCCGAGGCATTCCAGAAACAGGTGGTCTTGACGAACTTCGGCCACTACTTAGAGCGCTTCGAGGCGATCTCGGGCGATGCCCAGCGCACGCAGGGGACGGCCATGACTGCGGCGCACAGCGAGCGCCTGGGCGTGTCGATCATCGACTTCTCGATCGGATCGCCGGTGGCAGCCTTGATCATCGAGGTGCTCGCCACCGCCGATCCCAAGGCGACACTGTTCCTGGGTATCTGTGGCGGCCTGCATCGCTCGCTCGAGGTGGGGGACTTCGTGCTGCCGACCGCGGCCATCCGCGACGAGGGCGCGTCGAAGCACTTCATGCCGCCGCAAGTCCCGGCGCTGCCGACGTTCAAGATCCAGAAGTTCGTGTCGCAGATCGTGCTCGAGCGCGGGCTCGACTACCGCACCGGGGTGGTGCACACGACGGACTACCGCTTCTGGGAGTTCAACGACCACTTCAAGGACCAGCTCTACGAGGAGCGCGCGCTGGCGATCGACATGGAGTCCGCGACGCTGTTCTCGGTCGGTTTCGCCAGCAAGGTGCCGATCGGTGCCCTGCTGCTCGTCTCCGACCTGCCGCTGCGCGAGGGCGGCATGAAGACGCGCGACAGTGCCCGCGCGGTGTTCCGCCAGTTCGCGGACCGGCACATCGAGATCGGGGTCGATGCCATGAGCCAGATCGCCGAGCGGGGCGAGCACATCCGTCACTACCGCTGGTGAGGACGTGAGCCACGCGCCGGGTGCTGCGGTCGCGTACCGAGACGACGTCGACGGCATCCACCCGGACCAGCTAGAGGGCTTCTTCGAGGGTTGGTCCGACGTTGGCGGCGAGCTGGTGCGGCGCGTGCTCGACGTGTTGCGCGACCACTACACGGTGGACGTGGTGTGCGATCCGGATGTGGTGCCGTTCTACCAACGCCTCGGCATGCGGCCCGCGGTGGGCGCGAGCCTGCGGCGGTTCGACCGTCAGTCGGGGCGGGTACGATAGCCGCAGCGTCCGCGGCGCTCACGGTTGACGTACGCTCACCGGACATGCTGCACCTCCTCGGCGTCGCCGCGGCCGTCCTCATCTCCTTCTCCGCCATCTTCATCCGGCTCGCCGACGTCTCGGCCTCGACGGCCGCGTTCTTCCGTCCCGCCTACGCGCTGCCGCTGATCGCCGTGTTGTACGCGCTGACCCGGGGCTCCGATACGCGGACGCGTCGCGAGCGGCTGGTCACCATCGCGGCCGGCGGCCTGATGGGCCTGTCGTTCACGCTCTGGAACTACGCCATCGGCTTCGTCGGTGCGGGCTTGGCCACGGTGCTGGGCAACACCCAGGTGGTCTTCGTGGGCCTGTTCGCATGGTTGGTGTTCCGGGAGCGTCCGCCGGCCGCCACAGTGTTCGCCGTGCCGTTGGTGCTGGCCGGCGTGGTGCTCGCGACCGGCGTCGGCCGCCCTGACGCCTATGGCTCCGAACCGCTGCTCGGCGTGCTCTTCGGGGTCGTGAACGCCCTCTCCTACACCGCCTTCCTGCTGATCTTCCGGCGCACCGCCCGGGGCCTGACGCGCCCTTCGGGACCGCTGCTCGACGCGACCCTCGGAGCCACCATCGCCACCTTGCTGCTCGGCCTCGCCACCGATCCCGGCTTCGACCTGCGGCCGGTGTGGCCTGCCCACGCCTGGTTGCTGGCACTGGCAGTGGGCTCGCAGACGATCGCTTGGTCGGCGATCCTGATCGTGCTGCCGCGCCTGCGCGCGATCGACACCTCGGTGATCCTCATGGTCCAGCCGGGCCTCACGGTCGTGTGGGGCCGGCTCCTGTTCGCCGAACAGCCCTCCCCGCTGCAGTGGGCCGGCGTCCTCGCGGTGCTCGGCGGGGTTGCGCTGGTGATGTTCGCCAGCGCCCGCGAACGGGCGCATGGGCGAACGCTCGACGACCCGGCGCGGAGTCCGCCAGCGCGGCATGCCACGGGTCCGCAGCGGCGTTGGTAGCGTGGGGGCATGGCCATCTACCGACCGTCCTTGCGAGGCGTCGCGCTCGCGGCCCTCTGCGCGACCTTCGTCCTGACCGCCTGCGCGCCGGCCGCCACGGGGACGCGCAGCGCGCCGTACCTGCTCGGCCGTGACGCTGCCGCCGCGGCCCGCCCGGGCGACCGCATCTACGTGCAGATCGACATGCCGGGCGAGGTGTTCGGCCTGGGCGCCGCGGAGCTCGCAGGACGCTGGCAGCCGTGGACGCCGACGCTGGCCCGGGCCGTCGCCTCGCACCGCTTCTCGCTGCACGACGTGATCGCGCCCGACGGCTGGGAGCTGTCGATCGACCGCGCGGTGGCGTTCCTCACGACCGGGCGCAGCGCGGCCGAGATCGAGTTCATCGTGCGACTCGAGCTGCCCACCGACGCCCGGCTCGGCGGCCAACGGGTCCGCGCCCAACTCGTCGATCAGGACGGCCGCACCGCGCCGATCGAGATCGTGGTACAGGTCAACCGCTGAGATCGGGGTGGCGCGTGCGA
>SKMG01000109.1 GCA_007121175.1 Trueperaceae bacterium
CCCTTCCTTCCGGCGATACTGTCGGGGCAGCGTCATCCGCCGCCTCAGGAGGCCCCCATGCTCACCGAAGCCGACCTGAAAGCCCTCGCCAGCTGGAACACGCCGACGATCTACAACGCGTGGGAGGCCGTCACTGCTGTTGAGCGCACCCACGGTGCCTTCAACCGCGCTCCCACCACCGACTTCGTGCCCGAGGCGGGCGCGATGGCCGGATACGCAGTCACGGTCGAGGTGGAGCCGAGCAACCCCAAGTGGCCGCTGGAGAACGCTCGTGGCTGGGACGCCTACCGCGAGTACGTCGCCTCGGTGCCGGGCCCGAAGATCGTCGTGGTCAAGGACCTCGACGAGGTCGCCGTCGGGGCGTTCTTCGGTGAGGTCAACAGCACCGTCCACCGGGCGCTCGGTTGCGTCGGGGCGATCACGGACGGCGCCTTGCGTGACCTCGAGGAGGTGCGCAGGCTCGGCTTCAAGCACCTCGCGCGCCAGCTGTGCGTCGGCCATGCGTACTCGCACCCGGTGCGCTGGAACGTGCCGGTCAGCGTCTTCGGCTGCGAGGTCCATCCGGGAGATCTGGTGCATGCCGACGTCCACGGCTTCCTGGTGATCCCCGAGATGGACCAGTCGCAGCTGCTCGAAGCCGCGAAGTTCCTCGACGCCGCCGAACGCTCGACGCTGATCGAGGCCGCGGCCTCGCATCAGGGCAGCGTCACGGAGCTGCAGCGGGTGCTCAGCGAGGCGCAGGACCGCTTCGAGGCGATGATGCGTGACCGCTTCGGCAGGTCCGGCGAGTTCTAGCTGGAGTGCGGTCGCCCAGGCGAGTCAGCCTCCCAACATTGCCGTGGCGAGCTCGACGCCCTCGGCGCCGGTAACGGCGGGGCTGATGGTGAGTTCGAAGGCGTCGTCCCAGGCGGCTCCCCACTTCAGGACGTCGGCGCCACTGTTCGCCTCGAACACCACCACGAGGTTGGTCGCACCGCCATCGAGCCAGTACTCGGCGAGGATCTCGATGCCTTCGATGCCGGCCCATTCGAGGCGACGCGGGAAGATCTCGGCCGCCGGCTTGCGCTGCTTGCCGATCGCGACGAACAACATTGCGTGCGACTCCTCTTCTGGCAGCGCCATCGATCGATCGCGCCTGAGCCGTGCCTTGGCACGATGCGATCGCCCACCAACCGAGCCTCGAGCGAACGACCGACCGCCACGACCTCCTGTTCGCGAGCGACACCACGCCGAGGCGCCCGAAGGTGGGCCCGAGCGACGCTTCGAAGAGCGTGCCTCCTGCCGCTGAGCCACATCGCGGAGGGCGATGTCCGAACTGCCGCCGTGTCCGGGTGTCGCTACGCCTCAGGCTTCTACTGCTCATGGCTGCGCAGCGCAAGGGATGATAGTCCCGCACCGATACCCGGGCTCCGGCGAGTGCGCGGCGCCTAGCAGCTACTCCCGCTCGTCGGCGCCCAGCAGCCGGGGCAGGTCGCCGGCCCGGCCGACCGCGGTGAAGACGACCACCGCGAACGCGAAGAACAGCACCGAGATCGCCGCCATCACCGGACTGTAGCCGTACCTGAGGCTGGCGAAGATCTTGACCGGCAGCGTCTCGAAGGTGAAGCCCACGGTCATGTAGGCGATGATGTACTCGTTGAGCGACAGCACGAACGCGAACACGAAGCCGGCGATGAGGTAGGGCCTCACGTAGGGGAAGACGATGGTCCGGAACACCGCGCTGCCGGTCGCGCCCATGGTGCGCGCGGCCTCCACCAGCTGCGGGTTGAGGTTCTGCAGGCCCACGGTGAGCGTGGCCAGCGGCAGCGTCGTGAGGAACGCACCGTGCGACAGCACCACGGTGTGCGGCCGCCCGTAGCTCTGCAGCACGATCCACAGCGCCAGGGCGCCGAGCGCGGTGATCACCGGCGGCAGCGCGAACGGAGAGAGGCCCATCGCCATCACGACGTTGGTGTAGCGGACGCGGTAGCGCCAGGCGACGTAGGAGAGCGGCAGCGCGATCGACACCGCGATCAGCGCCGCGAACGTGGCCACGAGCAGACTGTTGATCGCGGGCCGGTACCAGTTCGGATCGGTGAACGCGGCGCCGTACCAGCGCAGCGACAGGCCCTCGGGCGGGAAGAACAGCACCTGGCGCGGGTTCAGGCTCACGCCCGCGACCACCAGGATCGGTGCCAACAGATACGCGACCACCAACGCGAAGAGCGCGCCGCGCAGCAGGCGGCTCACGGCGCCCGCCCCGCGGGCTCGGCGCGCGCCAAGCGACCGGAGCCGAGCAGCACGATCGCGACGGCGATCAGCGAGCTCACCACCAGCAGCACCACGGCGAGCGACGCCGCTAGCGGCAGGTGGTTCTTCATGATCGCCTGGTCGGTGATGTGCACCGGGATGGTCCAGTGCGCGGGCCGTCCCAGCGTCTGCGGGATGACGTAGGCGCCGAGCACGAAGATGAACACCAGCGCGGCGGTGGCCGCAACCGCGCGGCGCACCAGCGGCAGCACCACCGTCACGAAGCCCACCAGCGGCGCCGCGCCCATGGTGCCGGCCGCCTCGGGCAGCTCCTGGTCGAGGCGCGAGAAGGTGGGGTAGAGCGAGAGGATCGCCAGCGGCAGGGCGACGAACACGAAGGCCAGGATCACCGCCCAGAGGCCCGGGCTCCAGGCGACCGGCGCCTCCATCAGGCCCGCCATCACCAGCAGGTTCGAGATGCCCGAGGTGCGCGACAGCAACAGCGACCACGCGAAGCCGACGATCACCTCCGAGAGCGACAGCGACGCCAGCACCAGCACCAGGTAGGGAACCTGGGACCGGCGCGGGCGGCGCGTGAGCAGGAACGTGAACGGCACCGCCAACAGCAGTGTGATCAGCGTCGCAGCGAGCGCCAGGGTCACCGAGACCCACAGGCGCTCGAGGTGGAACGCGTCGAGCGCGCGCGCGTAGTTGTCGAGCACGAAGCCGACCTCGAAGAAGCCGGCCGGGATCCGGCGGAAGAAGCCCAGTGCCGTGACGATGCCGAGCGGCACCAGGAACAGCACGGTCAGCGCGAGCGTCGGCCACGCCAGCAGCACGTGTGGCCAGGGGCCGCCACCGCGGCGGGACGGCTGGCGCCCGTTGCGCTGGAGCAGCGGCAGCCTCATGACTCGAGCGCCACCAGGTCGGCGTCGGGGAGCTCGACCCAGACGCCGTCCCCTTCGGCGTAGCCGCCGTGGCCGCTGACGATGAGCTCGAGGTCGTGCACCCGCACGCGGGTCTCGACCACCCGTCCCAAGTCGCGCACGAACACCACCGAGCCCTGGAGTGCTGCGCCTGCGGGAGCCCGCGGTCGCAGCCGCAGGTTCTCCGGCCGCACCGCAACGGTCACGCTGCTCCCCGGAGCGACCCGGGCGGCGTCGCGGGCGAGCGGGGCCCGCACGCCGGCCACCTCGACCTCGCCCGCGGAGACGACGCGGGCCGGCAGGAAGTTGTTGCTGCCGACGAAGCCCGCGACGAAGCGGTTGACCGGCCGGCGGTAGATCTCGAGCGGTGGCCCGACCTGCTGCACGCGGTTGTCGCCCATCACCACCACCAGGTCGGCCATCGTCATGGCCTCCTCCTGGTCGTGCGTGACGATGATGGTGGTGACGCCGACGCGCCGCTGCAGGCGCCGCAGCTCGACCTGCATCCCCTCGCGTAGCTTGGCGTCGAGTGCCGAGAGCGGCTCGTCGAGCAGGAACAGGGCCGGGTCGAGGGCCAGCGCTCGCGCCATGGCGACGCGCTGCCGCATACCGCCCGAGAGCTGGGATACACGCTTCGCCCCCACGTCAGGCAGCTTCACCAGGTCGAGCAGCTCCTGCGCCCGCTCGAGCCGCTGCCGCCGCGGGACGCCGCGGATGCGCAGGCCGTAGGCCACGTTCTCAGCGACACTCAGGTGCGGGAAGAGGGCGTACGACTGGAACACCATGCCGACGTCGCGGCGGTGCACCGGCACGTGCGTGAGGTCCCGCTCGCCTAGGTAGACCTGGCCCTCGCTGGGCGTCTCGAGCCCGGCGACGATGCGCAGCAGCGTGGTCTTGCCGCAGCCGGAGGGGCCGACGAAGCACACCAGCGACCCCCCCGGCACACGTAGGTCGACGTCCTCGAGGGCTACCGTGGCGCCGAAGCGCTTCGAGAGCCCTCGGATGGCGAGGTCGGGGCGGCGAGCCCCGTCCAGCGGCCCGCCCGTCGTGACGGTCGCGCCGGCTAGCGCGGTCCTGCTCAGCGAGTGACCCTCTCCGACCAGACCTGGTTCAGCCAGTCGCCGAGTTCGAGGTAGATGTCGTAGCGCGGGATGATCGGCGTGCCGGCATCGCTGACGGCCGCGAACTCCGCCTCGGTGAGCGACAGGTGCTCACGCTGGACGGTCGGCGCGGTACCGATGACCCGTGCAACCAGATCCTGGATCTCCGGCTGCGAGAACCAGTCGATGAAGAGGTGGGCTTCGTCGATCATGTCCGACGCCCGCGTCACGGCCCAGGAGCCGGAGTCGATCACGCCGCCCTCCTGCGGGAACGTCGAGCGCACCGGGAAGCCTTCGTCGGCCGCGAGCCCCGTGACGTCGTGGTAGTACTGCCCCATCGGGATCTCGCCCGACTGCAGGGCCTGCTGGAACTGGCCCTCGTCGCGATACCACAGCTGCACGTTCGGCTGCAGCTCGACGAGCTTGTCGATGACCTCGAGGATGCCCTCCTCGGTGTCGAGGATCTCGGTCCCTCCGAAGAAAGTGGTGGCGGTGATCTCGAGCAGGAAGGAGTTCTCGGGCAGGGCGAGCAGGCCGAGCGAGTTCGGGTGATCGCCCCACAGCTCCGCCCAACTGGCCGGCTCCTCGGGGTAGACGTCGGTGTTGGTGACCAAGGTGACGTACCACGACACCGCGCCCACGCCGACCAGCTCGCCCGCGGCGTTGCGGTTGAGCAGGTGCGGGAGCACGTACTCCGTGTTGGGCAGGCGTGCCTCGTCGAATGGCACCCACAGATCGCCGGTCATGCCGCGCTGCAGCGGGCCCTGCGACATCATCGACACGTCGGCCGGCGCCTGTCCGGCGCGAGCTGCGGTCTCGAGCTGCACCAGCCAGGCCATGCCGGTGGGCGCGGCGATCGACTCGACCTCGATGCCGGTCTCCTCGGTGAAGCGCGGGAAGATATGCTCCGCGAAGCTGTCGTGGAAGTAGCCGCCGTAGACGGCGATCCGGAGGGCCTGGCCGAGGGC
>SKMG01000232.1 GCA_007121175.1 Trueperaceae bacterium
CAGCCCGCGCGCCCCCGGGCGGACGCGCCCCTTTCGCCGCCCGCCCAGCCGCGAGCCTTCCCGAGCCGGCCGCGGCCGGCGGCGGGTCCGCCTCCTCGCTCTTCAGCGGCCGCCGCAGCAGCAGCCACCAGGCGACCGCGATGATCACGACGCTGAACACCTGCGTGTAGGTGAACAGCCCGACACCGCCCGAAGCGTCGAGGTAGACCCGCCATAGGAGCGGGTTGTCGCGGAACGGCTCCTCGATGACGCTGCGCAGCACCGAGTACCAGACCACCGTGTGCAGCACCACCCCGCCGTGCTTGCGCGAGTTGCGCAGCGCCCAGACGATGACCCCGATGAGCAGCACGCCGACCAGCGCCCCGTAGATCTGCGTCAGGTGCACCACGCAGGGCTCGCCCGCGGCGAAGGGCACGCGGCAGGCCGGCGGGAAGTTCGGCCACAGCGGATCGCCGAACACGATCCGCCCGAACTCGCCGAGCGTCGGCGTTCCCGGCTCCGGCCAGCGGAAGCCGATGGCCCAGTCGGTGAGCCGGCCGCCGGTGTCGAAGCCGTTCATGAAGTTCCCGAGCCGCCCGCCGATCACACCCAACGCCATCACCGGCATCAGCACGTCGAGGTAACGCCACACGTTGTAACCCTTGTGGCGCGCGCGCCAGGCCAGCACCGCGATCACGCCAGCCACCGCCCCGTGGATGCTGAGGCCGCCGTGCCAGACGGCGAAGGCGTGCCACGGGTTGCCGCCCGGGCCGAAGAAGGCACCGGGGCTCGTCAACACGTACACCACCCGCGCGCCCACCAGCCCCGCGATGACCATCCAGGGCGTCATGTCGAGCAGCCACTCCGGGTCGAGCCCCCGAGCGCGCGCCTCGCGGACCGCCCAGATCGTGCCCAGCACGACGCCCAGCGCGATGAGCACGCCGTACCAACGAAGCTCGAGCGGTCCGATCGAAAGCAGGATGGGATCCATGGTCCTCCCGCCGGGCGCGAGGGGGGCCCGGTCGCGACGCGCAGACTACCAGGCGCCGGGCCCTAGCCGCCGAACAGCCGCACGAACGACATCACGCCGACGATGAGGACGATCACTGCCTTGCCGACGATGCCGCCGAGCGTTCCGAGCAGGGCGCCGACGCCGGCTTTGAGCGCCTCGCTGCCGGTGCGTCCGCTGAGCGCCTCGGCGAGGCTCGCGCCCGCCAGGGCGCCGAGCAGCAGACCCCACGGCGGCAGCAGCACGAGGCCGACGAGCGCGCCTACGATGCCGCCGATCAACCCCGGACGGCGCGCGCCGAAGTAGTGCGACCCCAGGTAGGTGCCGAGCAGGTCCACGCCCTGCGCCAGCAGCGTCAGGACCCCGACCCAGAGGATGAAGTTCAGGTCGATGCGCTCGAAGCCGGTGATCCAGCCCGCCAGGATCACGCCGATCAGCGCCGCCGGCACGGCCGGCAGGGCGGGCAGCACCACGCCGAGTGCGGCCACGGCGAGCCCGATCAGCAGCACGATCGACGCCAGGACCTGCGCCAGCATCCGCGCTCTACACCCCCGCCCGCCCCCGAACCACCTCGACGGCGGCCGGCAGCACCTCGAGCAGGCTCCCCAGCGCGGCCTTCGCGAGGTGCGCCTCGCTGGGCAGGTTGACGATCAGCACCCGCCGCCGCACCCCGACCACGCCGCGGGTGAGCGCCATCTCCGGGTAGATCTCGCCGGCCACCGAACGCATGCGCTCGGCGAGTCCCGGGAGCTCGCGGTCGAGCACCTCGAGCGTCGCCTCGGGCGTCCGGTCCCGCAGGCCGATGCCGATGCCGCCGCAGCTCAGCACCAGATCGACGCCCTCACCGTCGGTGAGCAGCCGCAGCCGGCTGCGGATGAGCGCCTGCTCGTCCGCGACCGCCTGGTAGTCGACCTCGGTGAAAGGACCGCGCGCCAACAGCGCCCGCAACACGGTCATCGTCGTGTCGTCGCGCTGGACCTCGTCCTCGGGCGCCTCGACCGTGAGCCATGCCGTTCGGACCGTCAACATCTGCGCATCGTAGCGCGCGCCGCCCGGGCGCACCGCGGCCTGAGCCCGCGCGCCGCCTTGGCGCACCGCGCCCGGTCCGGTACCGTAGGGCGGTCGAAGTGGCGCCCGGCGGGCGCCAGCTCGGACGCCGCGTGGCCGGGCGCAGCGCGCAGCTGCGCACCGGGCCGAGCGGCTGGAGGTCACCGCCTTGAAGATCCACGAGTACCAAGCCAAGGAGCTGCTCGCGGCGCGTGGCGCCGACGTGCCCAGCGGTCGGGTCGCGACCACGGTCGAGGAGGCGGTGGCCGCGGTGCGGCCGCTGGTCGCTGAGACCGGCAACCCGGTGGTGGTGGTCAAGTCGCAGATCCACGCCGGCGGGCGCGGCAAGGGCCGTTTCCTCGAGCACCCCGAACTCGGCGGCGTCAACGTCGTCCTGGACGGACTCGAGGGCGGTGTCGCCGCGACTGAGGAGGCGGTCGGCGCGCTGGCCGAGCGGATGCTCGGCAGCACGTTGGTCACCCTCCAGACCGGGGCCGGCGGCAAGCGAGTCAACCGGCTCTACGTCGAGCAGGGCATCGAGGTGGCGCAGGAGCTCTACCTCTCGGTGGTGCTCGACCGCTCGAGCGGCCAAAACCTGGTCATGGCGTCGGTCGAGGGCGGCACCGAGATCGAGGAGGTCGCCGCCCAGCGGCCGGAGGCGATTCACAAGGCGCTCATCGATCCGGCCGTGGGGCTGCTGCCATTCCAAGCGCACGCGCTCACCTACCGGCTCGGCCTGCGCGACGAGGCCGCCGCGAGCGGCCGGAGGTTCGTGACGGCGCTCGCGGCCGCGGCCGTCGAGCTCGACACCGACATGGTCGAGATCAACCCGCTGGTGGTGACCGGGCAGGGTCGGGTGATGGCGCTCGACGCCAAGGTCTCGTTCGACAAGAACGCCCTCTTCCGGCACCCGCAGCTCGCCTCCTTGCGCGACCTGAGCGAGGAGGAGCCAGCCGAGGTCGAGGCCGCCGAGTACGGCCTGTCGTTCATCAAGCTCAGCGGCACCATCGGCTGCCTGGTGAACGGCGCCGGGCTGGCGATGGCGACCATGGACACGATCAAGGAGGTCGGCGGCGAGCCGGCGAACTTCCTCGACGTCGGCGGCGGCGCCACGGTCGAGAACGTCACCGCCGCGTTCGAGATCATCACGCGCGACCCCAACGTGCGGGGCATCTTCGTCAACATCTTCGGCGGCATCATGCGCTGCGACACCATCGCCACCGGCGTCCTCCAGGCCGTCCGCAACGTCGGCCTGCAGGTTCCGCTGGTGGTGCGTCTGGAGGGGACCAACGTGGAGCTCGGCAAGCGCATCATCGAGGAGGCCGAGTTGCCGGGCCTGGTGGTCGCCGACAGCATGAAGGACGGCGCGAAGGCCATCGTGGAGCTGGCCCGATGAGCATCCTCGTCGGGGCCGACACCCGGCTGCTACTCCAGGGCTTGGGCGGGGCGGGTCGCTTCCACATCGACCGCTCGATCGCCTACGGGACCGAAGTGGTAGCAGCGACCCATCCCAAGCGGGCCGGCGAGGTCGAGCCGTTCGAAGGCGAGATCGACCCCAGCGGCGTCCCCGGGCGCGCTGGCGGCTACCGGGTCGAGTTGCCGATCTTCGCCACCGTGCGCGACGCCGTCGCCGCGACCGGCGCCAATGCCTCGGTCGTCTTCGTACCGCCGCCGTTCGCGGCCGACGCGATCATGGAGGCCGCCGAGGCCGAGCTCGAGCTGGTGGTCACCATCACCGAGGGCATCCCGATCCAGGACATGGTCAAGGTCAAGCGCTATCTCGAGGGTAGACGCACCCGGCTGATCGGCCCGAACTGCCCGGGCGTCATCACCCCTCGAGCCTGCCGCATCGGCATCATGCCCGGCTACATCCATCGCCCGGGCCGCGTCGGGGTGGTCAGCCGCTCTGGGACGCTCACCTACGAGGCCGTCAAGCAGCTCAGCGACAACGGCCTGGGGCAGAGCAGCGCGGTCGGCATCGGCGGCGATCCGGTCAACGGCACCTCCTTCGTCGACGTGCTCAGGCTGTTCCAGGACGACCCGGCGACCGAGGCGGTGCTGATGATCGGCGAGATCGGCGGCACCGCCGAGGAGGAGGCCGCTGCCTTCATGCGCGAGCACGTGCGCAAGCCGGTCGCCGCCTTCGTCGCCGGCACCACCGCCCCGCCCGGCAAGCGCATGGGGCACGCGGGCGCGATCATCTCCGGCGGCGCCGGCACCGCCGCCGAGAAGATCAGCGCGCTGGAGGGCGCCGGCGCCGTCGTGGCGCTCACCCCGTCGGACATGGGCGAGGCGGTGCTCGACGCCATGCGGCGCGCCGGGCTCGGCTGACGCAGCGAGCCTGCGGCCGAAACGCACGTGGACCCCGCAGCGGGAAGAGGCCGCTTCGCACCGAGCCCGACGGGCGACTTGCACCTGGGCAACGCCCGCACCGCGCTGCTCGCCTGGGCCCGCGCCCGCAGTCTGGGTCAGGCGTTCGTGATGCGCGTCGAGGACCTCGACGGGCCGCGGACGGTCGCGTCCGCGCTCGACGGGAACCTCGAGGAGCTGCGCTGGCTGGGCCTGGAGTGGGACGAGGGACCCGACGTCGGTGGCGAGTACGGCCCCTACCGGCAGTCGCAGCGCGGCGCGCGCTACCAGCGGGCGCTCGAGACGCTGGGCGCGCGGGGCGAGCTCTTCGCCTGCTACCTCTCGAGGCGCGACTTGCGGGAGGTCGCCTCGGCGCCGCACGGGCCCGCCGGTCCGGTCTACGGGCCGGCCGAGCGCGAGCGCAGCGAGCGTCTGGCCGCCGATCGCAGGGCGGCCGGCCGCCCCTTCAGCCTGCGCTTCCAGCCCGCTCCAGGCCGACTGACGCTGCACGACGCCCTGCGCGGCCGGGTGGCCTTCGACGTCGAGCGCGACGTCGGCGCGCCGGTGGTGCGCCGCGCCGACGGGCTCTGGGCCTACGCGCTGGCGGTGGTCGTCGACGACGCCGCCATGAGCATCACCGAGGTGGTGCGCGGCGACGACCTGCTGCCGGCCACCGGCGCTCAGCTGGCGCTCTCTCGCTCGCTCAGCCTCACGCCGCCGCGTTACCTCCACGTGCCGCTGCTGCTCGACGAGGCCGGCGAGCGCCTCGCGAAGCGGCGCGGGGACCGCACGCTGCGTTCGCTGCGCGCCGCCGGAGCCGATCCGGC
>SKMG01000451.1 GCA_007121175.1 Trueperaceae bacterium
CTGGCGCAGCACCTGCTCGAGCGCGGCGCGGTAGTGTGCGCGCACGACCCGATTGCCATGCCGCACGCACGCGAGCAGTTCCCCGACCTCGGCATCGACTACGCCGAGGACGCGCTAGCCCTGGCACGCAACTGCGACGCTCTGGTGGTGGTGACCGAGTGGGACCAGTACCGCCACCTCGACTGGCAGGCGCTGGCCGAGGTCATGCGCGGCACCGTGGTGCTCGACGCCCGCAACGCGCTGAGGCCCGAGACCGTTCGCGCTGCCGGCCTGACCTACGTGGGGGTGGGTCGTTAACCGCTGAGGCCCGTGGGTATGATGCGCTCATGAGACGCATCGTCGGCGCTATCGCGGCGCTCGCCCTCGTGGCGCTCGCCTCCGGCCAGAACACCGTCGTCGTGGGAACGCAGGCGAGCACTGCCTTCCGACCCAACCCGCTGTGGTCGACGAGCATCCCCGACTTCGCGGTGATGCCACTGATCCTGCCGGGCCTCACCGGCTTCGACGGCGAGATGCAGGCAGTGCTCGCCCTCGCCGACGGCGTCGACATCGCCGACGACCTCACGACCTACACCTTCACGCTGCCCGCTGACGCGGTGTGGAGCGACGGCGCGCCGATCACCGCGGCCGACGTCAAATTCACCTGGGAGCTGCGGGCGCACCCGACGCTCATCGCTCTGCCGCAGCCTCCCGGCGAGCGCACCCAGGCGCTGCTGGTCGCGGGTACCGAGGCGTACGGTCGCGGCGAGGCCGACGAGATCGGCGGCATCCGCGTCCTCGACGAGCGCACGATCGAGTTCGAACTGGTGGCGCCGAACGTGGGTTTCATGCGCGCGGCCAGCGTCGGCATCCTGCCGGCGCACGTGTTCGAGGGCCTGTCGGTCGACGAGATCGTCGCCCACCCGTACCTGGAGCTGCCGAGCGTCACCAGCGGCCCGTTTCGGGTGGCGGAGTACCTGCGCGGCGAGTTCTGGCGCCTCGATCGGGTGAGAGGCCATTGGACCGGCGAGCCGAGCATCGAGACGCTGGTGGTGCGCACCTTCGCCGACGCCGAGTCGCTGTTCTCGGCGATCGATGCCGGCGAGATCCACGTGTCGCTCATTCCGGCCAACGAGCTCGAGCGCTTCGAGGCCAATCCCCGGCTCGCGGTGGTCCGTAATCCGGGGCTCGGCTTCTACGTGCTGCACGTCAACCAGCGCGAGCCTAGGGTGATCGACGGCTGCAGCGCCGAGAGCTATCATGAGCTGACGAGCCCACGCGCGCCGCTCGACGACGTGCTGGTGCGTCAAGCGCTGGCGTGGGCGCTTGACTACGACGAGATCATCGACGTCCTGGCGAGCGGCGCCGGCACGCGTATCCCCAGCGCGATCTTCGGCCCCTCGTGGCTGCTCGACGAGGGCTTGACCGCGTACCGCTACGATCCCGAGCGCGCGCTCGAACTGCTCGCAGAGGCCGGCTGGACGCTCGAGAACAACCGTCTGGTCGACGCCGATGGCACGCCCTTCCGGACGCTCTCGTACGTGAGCACCTCTGGCACGGACTTCTTCGAGCTCGGCGTGCTGCTGCAGGACTACCTCGGCGCGATCGGCATCCCGGTCGACATCCGCCTCACCACCAGCGCGAACTTCCTGCCCACGGTACTCGAGGGCGACTGGGACTTCGCCCGCAACGCCGGCGGCAACTTCGGACGCGACCCCAGCGAGGCGACCGGCTTCTACGTCAGCTGCGCCGGCTGGGCCAACGCCATGGGCTTCTCCGACATCGCCTTCGACGAGGCCATGCGGCGCGGCGCCTCGACCGCCGACCTCACGGCGCGCGCCGAGGCGTACCGCGAGGCCAGCCAGCGCCTGAACCACCTGCTGCCGAGCCTGTTCATCATGACGCAGGACCAGCTGATGGTTGCGGATGTCGGCCTCGACAACGTCGCCGGCACGAGCGGCTCGCACATGACGTGGGACGCGGTCCGCTGGGCCTGGCGCTAGCCCTTTGCGACGCCCGCAGTTGAGGCAACGACGGGCATGCTGTACGTCCTGATCCGGCGGGGCCTCCAGGCCCTGCCGGTAGCCCTGGGCATCACGTTCCTGACGTTCCTGCTGGCGTACGTCTCGCCCGGCGATCCGCTGCTGGCCTACGCCCCGATCGACGCACGTTCGGATGCGGAGCTGGCCAGGGCGCGCAGCGAACGCGGACTCGACGACCCCTGGCTCACGCAGTACGCCCGCTGGCTGCGGCGGGTGCTGACCGGCGATCTCGGCGTCAGCCTGGTGACCCAGCGACCGGTGGTGGCGGAGATCTCGGGCGCCATCCGTGTCACCATCGGCTTGTCGCTCGCGGCGCTCGTGCTCTCGACGCTACTCGGCATCGGCCTCGGCATGGCCGCGGCGCTCAACCGCGACCGCTGGCTCGATCACACCATCGCAGTGGCGACCTTCACCACCATCGGCGTGCCCGGCTTCTTCCTGGCCCTGCTGCTGGTGTCGGTGTTCTCGGTTCAGCTCGGTTGGCTGCCCACCAGCGGCACCCGCAGCGCCGTACCTGGGGGCGGCGGCCTATGGCTGGCACTCGACCAGGCGCGTCACGCGATCCTGCCGCTGCTGGTGCTGGCGTCGGACTCCGCCGCTTCGCTGGCGCGCTACACGCGCGACCACGTCGTCGAGGTGATGGAAGAGGCGTACGTCCGCACCGCCTCGGCCAAGGGCCTCGGCTTCGCCGCGCGCTCCTGGCGCCACGCCTTCCCGAACGCGCTGCTGCCGATCGTGACGGTGCTCGGGCTGCGGGTGCCGAACGTGCTGGCGGGCTCGGTGATCGTCGAGAGCGTGTTCAACTGGCCGGGCATCGGCCGCCTGGTGGTGTCGAGCGCGATCGACAAGGACATCCCGGTGCTGCTGGCGGTGACGCTGGCGTTCGCGATCGTCACGATGATCGCCAACCTGATCACGGACCTCACCTATGCCGCCATCGACCCGCGGATCAAGCACCCGTCGTGAGGCTGTCTCGTAAGCTGCTGGTCGGCCTGGTGGTGGTCGGGCTCTTGGTCGCCTTCGCCACGGTCGGTGACGCACTGCTGCCGTGGGACGCCAGCGTGCGCAACCCCGCCGCGCGCGACGCCGCGCCCTCGACGGAGCACTGGCTCGGCACCGACCGGCTCGGCTTCGACGTGCTGGCCTTGGTGCTGAGGGCCCTGCGCACCTCGATCGCCGTCGGCCTGGTGACCAGTGCGCTGGTGACGCTCATCGGCACGGCCATGGGACTGCTCGCGGGCTACGTCGGCGGCGGCGTCGACACGGTGGTCATGCGCATCGCCGACCTGGTGCTGGCCTTCCCGGGCCTGGTGCTGGCGCTGGCAGCGGTGGCGCTGCTCGGTCCCGACATGCGCAACGTCGTGATCGTGATGACGCTGCTGCTGTGGCCCATGACGGCGCGGCTGATCCGCTCGCGGGTGCTGAGCGTGCGGACTTGGCCGTTCATCGACGCCGCGCGGGCGCTGGGAGCGGGATCGTGGCGCATCGTGTTGCGGCACGTCTTCCCGCAAGTCGCCGGCACCGCCGTCACCGCCGCGACGCTCACCACCGCCGCCGCCATCCTGATCGAGGCCAACCTCAGCTTCCTCGGGCTCTCAGATCCGACCCTGCCGAGCCTCGGCAAACTGCTCGCGGGCGCCCAGAGTCAGCGCATCCTGGCCACCCGCTGGTGGTTGTGGATCCCGCCCGGCGTCACGCTGGTGAGCCTGATCCTGGGTCTCTACCTGATCGGCGAGGGTCTGCGAGACCGGCTGCAGCGGCGGCTTTAGCGGCGCCGAGCGCCACCAGGCGCTCGAGCAGCGCACGCCAGCCGACCGTGACTGGGTCCTCGACTCCGTCGAACAGCTGCACGAGCCGCTCGTAGTCTTCCAGCGTGTCCAGCGTGCAGCGCAGGTGACCGGCGGCGGGCAGACGCCCGAGCGTGAGATCCAATCCGCCCGAAGCGTGGCGGGCGCGCAGCGTCGGCGTCACGTGCTCGCGGTCGTACGGGTCGTCGACTTCGCTGGACAGGGCGCGCAGCGTGCCGAGCCGGAACGCCTCTGCGCCGAGGCCCAGCGGCAGCAGCCGGGCGGACGAGGTCGAGCCGAGGTAGGCCCCACCGCAACGCCGGAACTCCGCGACCAGGGCGGCGATGAAGTCACCGTCGGGTACGACGTTATCGGCGGTCACCCGCACGATGGTCGCCTCGTCGTCGAGGTCCTCGCTGGCGAGCAGGTAGCGCTGGCGAACGTCGTCGGTCGGCCCACGAGCGACGTCGATGTCGTACGCCTCGAAGGTGCGAGCCAGGGCGTCGTCGGTGTCGCGGTCGGTGGTCGCCACGACGACGTCGGCGCCGCGGTTTCCGGCCCGCAGAGCGGCCAGGACCGCGCTCGGCACCCTTGATACGGGCACGAAGGCCTTGGCGAAGAAGCGGCTGGAGTCCGTCCTCGCCTGCACCACCACGCGCACGTCGCTCACCGCGACAGGGTACCTCGTCGGCCAGCGGCGCCCGGCTCGATCTCGAGGCGCTGGCCGCACCTTTCATGACCGCGGCGCGCTGCTACTGGTCGACACCATCCAGGGTATGGGCGTCGTCCCGCTCGACGTAGACCGCGCGCGCATCGACGTCCTGGCAACCGGCTCGCACAGGTGTGGAGCGACTGCTCGCGGCGCTCCCGCGCTAGCGCGCGCCGGCCGAGACGACTCTGGCCGCCCGCGGCGCTTCGCGTCGCAGGCGCTGCAGGTACGTCTCGAGCGTCGGGTAGCGGTAGCCGAAGAGGTAGAGTCCGGGCGCGCCGAGCGCGCGCACGCCGCTCTCGTCGGTGCGCGGCCGCCCGTCCGGGCCCCACTCCAGTTGGGCCGCCACCGGGTCGAGCGCCGGCCGGTAGCCGGTGCACAGCACGATCAGATCGAAAGCGTCCTCAGTGCCGTCGACGAAGCGCGCGCCGTCGCGCGTGAATGCGCTCATCGCTGGCCGCACCCGAACCCGCCCGGCGCGCACGGCATCGATCAGCTCGAGCCCCACTACCGGGTAGGCCTCGGCGAGCGGGCCGTCGGGCCACGGCAGACCGAGTTCCGGGTACTGCCGCCTGACGAGCCGCAGCAGCCCGCTCCCGAGCCGCGGCGGCAGCCGCCGCCAGAGCTCGCCCGAGCGCTGCGTGAGCGCGTTCGGGTAGTCGACGAAGGCTGCGCCCGAGCGCACCGCCA
>SKMG01000463.1 GCA_007121175.1 Trueperaceae bacterium
GCTTCGGCACCGACGAGCTCGGCCGCGACGTACTGAGCCGCGTCCTCTATGGCGGCCGCATCACGATCCCGGCGGGCCTGGCGGTGGTGGTCGTCAACGCCATCGTCGGCTGGCTCGTCGGCGCCGTGGCGGGCTTCGCCGGGCGCGTCTGGGACGAGGTCATGATGCGCGTCACCGAGCTGTTCATGGCCTTCCCGACGATCATCCTGGCGATGGCGGTCACCGCTGCGCTGGGCCCGGAGATCCGCAACGCGGTGCTCGCGCTCGCCATCGTGCGCTGGACGAACTACGCCCGCCTCACCCGTGGGCTCGTCATCGAAGCCAAGACCGCCGAGTACGTCACGGCCACCCGCAGCTTGGGAGCCAGGAACCCCTACCTGCTTTTCAAGACGCTGCTGCCGAACACCGTCGCGCCGGTGGTGGTCTACGGTTCGCTCGACATCGGCAACGCGATCCTGCTGTTCGCCGGGCTCTCCTTCCTCGGCCTGGGCCCCGAGCCCTCGTCGCCGGAGTGGGGCCGCATGATCTCGATCGGCATCCACTTCTTCGACCAGTGGTGGATGTGGCTGTTCCCAGGCCTGGCGATCGCCTCGCTGGTGATGGCGTTCAACTTCATCGGCGACGGGCTGCGCGACATGCTCGATCCGCGCACCGCTGCCTGAAGCGGGGCAATCCGACGCCATCGAAAGGCCGGTTGGTGGCGATCAGGGCGCGCGGCACGCCAGCTCCAACTGGGCACTCGCCGAGGCTCACGACTGTCGGCTCGTCGGTAGACGGGTTGCTCAGTCCACGTACGGCCTCGACTGGGCCTGGACTGGTCCGCTCCCAACGATGAGTTCGGCCACCATGGTCCAGCGGCCGCCGCCGGGCCGTACCTCGACGCGCACGAAGCGCCCGTGCCCTGGGTACTCCTCATCGAGCCACACCAACGTGCCGATACGGTCGTCGACCACCTCACCCTCGAGGAAGGTCGTGCCCACCCCGAGGTCCTCGTAGAGCACGCCATCTTCGGAGACGGCTACGATGAACGACTGCGGTAACGCGACACTCGAGACGTCCGAGCGCATGACCTTGAGGGCCACGTAGGTGATTTCATTCTGAAGCTTGCCCAGATCAACGACGAACGTAATTGGCTCCTCACCCTCGAACCCGACCATGTCGCCCGAGGCGAAGGCGTAGGATCCGTCCGTGAGCTTGAGGCCATCGGGATCGGGGTAGCCCTCGTCGGGCGTTCGACTACTGGTGACGGGCAGTTCGGCTGCAATGTTGTTGTGCCTCGCCTGGACCACCCCGCCCAGCACCAGCAGGGCGCACGAGATCGTGAGGAACGATCGCTTCATGTCGACCTCCATCGGTCGGGCGCGAACCTTTGGGCGATCGCTTGATCGAGGAGTGCAGGCCGCGTTGGCTCGAGTTCGAGCCAATCACGGAGCCCACGTGTTGACGGTGAAACGAAACCCAAGCCGCATGCTAGACGAGCCGCCACCACCGGTCAAGGGGGGGCGCGCCAGACCGCGGTGACAGCCGCCCACTGATCCGTGCACTCATCGCGGCAGTCACGCCCGTCAGCGGCGTGAGCAGTTCACTCGTCGACGTACCAGCGCACCTCGTCGATCATCGCCGATCCGGCGCCGCCACCGACCTCGATGCCGAGGCCCCACACTTCGCCGCGGATGACAGCCTCGTCGTCCGGGGCACCATCAGGCTGCGCAGCGGCCCGCTCGAAGTCGGCGAACGGCAGCCTCACCAGGGTCCATCCCTCGGCCTCGTCGCGGAAACCGGCCTCGAAGCGCGCCGCAGTGTCGGGCGCCCCGTAGACGCGCACGTAGTCGACCAGCATCTCCTGCGGGAACGTCGTGGTCTGGTCGGGATAGCCGGGCCAGTGGCCGCCCACTGCCACGTTGAGGATCAGGAAGAAGGGGTGGTCGAACACCCAGCGTGCGCCGCTCGGCAGATCGGCCGGGGTGAGCGTCGAGTACTCGACCCCGTCGACTGACCAGGTGATGCGATCTGGCCACCACTCGATGGCGTAGACGTGGAAGTCATCGGCGAAGCGTCCGCCATCGGGCAAGGTGGTGCCGCGGCCGATGCCATCGCCGCCGGAGTAGCCGGGTCCGTGGATCGTGCCGTGGACCCAATGGGGTTCGCGTCCGACGTTCTCCATGATGTCGATTTCGCCGGACTGCGGCCAACCGACCTCGCCGATGTCGTTGCCGAGCATCCAGAACGCGGGCCAGAGGCCCTGGCCGTACGGGATCTTGATGCGCCCCTCGATGCGCCCGTACTCCACCTCGAGCGCACCTCGAGTGATGATGCGTGCCGAGGTGTACTCGCAGGGAGCGCCGTAGTAGCACAGCGGCGCGTCCCCATCGGTTTCTACGGCGCGGATCACCAGATGGCCCTCGCCGTCGAGCGCGAGGTTCTCGGGTTCGGCGGTGTAGGTCTGCCGCTCGGCGTTGCCCCAGCCGGGGATGCCGTGATCGGTGCCGTCGCCGATCTCTGGCGTCCATACGCTGCCCGCTGGGAGCGGACCCGCGGGCCCCTCGAACTCATCGGACCACACCAGCTCCCACAGCCGCGTCTCGTCGCTACCGCTCGAGATCTCGACCCGCACCTCACGGCCGCTGCCGTCGCCGAAGTACCAGAACTCGATGCCGTCGGCGTGGCGCACGTCGACGCTCTGGCCGAAGCGGGTCTCGACAGCGCCGCGGTCCTGCCACGAGAACGCCAGTACGCCTTCGAAGGCCGCCTGGCCAGGGCGCGCGTCGGCGGCGTCCGCAGGGAGTTCTGGCGCGCTGAGGGTGGTACCGGGGCCAGCCTCGAAGGGCTCGGGGCTGTCGCCGAAGTCCGCTAGTAGGTCGGGATCGAAGGGGTCGGCGTCGGTGATCATAACCACAGCTCGGCGCTGGAAGCCGAGCGAGGCGCCCCTCGGATCCTCGAGCAGCGCTTGGGCCCGCAGGTCTCCGGTGTGGCGCCCGTCGGCCAGCGTGTGCAGCGTCACCGCTGCCTCGGTTTCGCCTGCCGGGATCGCCACGAGCTCGTCGACGGGAACGAAGTTGCGGTGCGGCGACGCCTCGTCGCCACGCACCAGCACGCGTACCGTGACGGGCTCGTTGCTCGCCTCCGAGAGGGTGACTTGCAGCTCTCCGCTCTCCCCTTCATGCACCCGCACCAGCGCGCCTTCGAACTCGACCGTGATCGCCTCGCGCACCGCCTCCTCCGACGCTCCGTACGCTTCGGCGCGCGCTACGTGGGTCGTTCCCTCGCCCGGCGGGAAGCCGAGCGCCCAGCCCGAGGCTTCGGTGAGCCCGAGCCCGTCGTTCGGCGCACCGGCCGGCTGCCAGTCCATGCGCCGCGCGAACGACGAGAACGGGATCTCGATCAGACGCCACTCGGTGCTGTCGTCGACGAATCGGTAGTAGAAGCGCTCGGCGCTATCGCCGGTGAGGTCGGGGTTGCGGTTGTCGAACAGGTCGACCTGCACCGAGCGGCCGCTGCCGGCGCCCTGGTACCAGAAGCGCAGGCCGGCGTAGGCCGACAGGTCGCGCCCGACCCAGCGGGTCATGGCCTCGTCCTCGAAAGCGTGGCTGAAGCCGCCCCACGAGACGATGCGGTGCTCGACGCGCAACACGTGCTCGGTGTCGACCTGACCGGGGAGCGCGAGCGGATCGCCGGGCTCCACCGTCACGGCCGAGAGCGCCAGCGACCCGCTGCCATCGTGCCAGGTGACGAAGCCGATGCCGTTGCCGAACGCGTCGATACCGGTCGGCACGCCGTCGCTGAAGTCGGCGAGCCGGAGCGCGGGACCCGGGGTCGGTTCGAAGGCTGCCGCGGCGTCCTCGTCGCTGGCAGGGTCTGCGGCCGTGGCGTCATCGCTGGCGGCCTCGCCCGTCGCGGCGTCTTCGCGTGCGGCCTCGCCGTCCTGCCCCCCCTCGGCGCAGGCCACGGCCAGGTCGAGCCACGGGTTCTCCGCGGCACCCTCGCCGTAGCGCAGGCCGTAGCCGCGCGGGAACAGCGGCGCGTCGCAACCTTCGCCGGGCAGGTCGTCGAAGTCGAACGGGAGCTGATCGATGTGGCGCGGCCAGGTATAAGGCAAGGTACCGGTCACCTCGCGCTCGCCGAACAGCACGTCAGTCACGCCGTCGCCTTCGGAGCCTGGGAGCCAGGCGGCGACCACCGCGTCGGCCAGGTTCAGCTGCACGTCCATCACCAGCGGCCGGCCCGAGAGCAGCACGATCACCAGCACGTCGACCTGCTCGCGCAGGCGCTCGATCACTGCGACGTCGGCAGCTCCCAGGCTCAGCGTTGCGCTGTCGCCGAACCACTCGGCGTAGGGCCGCTCCCCGATGACCGCGATGCCGACGTCGCCGCGCAGCGGCGCCCCGTCGGCGTCGGTGAAGCGAGCGGTGAGGTCGTGCAGCACGGTGGTGCGTAGGCCGAAGCCGGCACGCAGGGCATCGAGGATGTTGGTGCCCGGCGTGAGCGAGGCGGTCGAGCCCTGCCACTCGATCGTCCAGCCGCCCGATTGCATGCCGACGCTGTCGGACCCGAAGCCCGCGACGAGCACGGTCTGGTCCGCCTCGGCACGCAGCGGCAGCGCTGAATCATCGTTCTTGAGCAGTACCACTGTGCTCGCGGCCGCCTCGCGCGCGAGGGCGCGGTGCTCGGGTGAACCCACCGACGCCTGGAGCCCGGCGTCACCGTAGGGCCGCTCGAACAGGCCCAGCTCGAACTTCACACGCAGGATGGCCGCAACGGCCTCGTCGATGCGCTCCAGCGAGAGCTCACCGCGCTCGACGCCGCGCAGGGTTGCGGCGATGAAGCGTCGGTAGTCGTGCGGCACCATGTTCATGTCGATGCCGGCCTCGATGCTCAGCGCCACGGCTTGGTCGTAACCCCGCGCAACCGCGTCGACGCCGCCCCAGTCCGACACCACGAAGCCGTCGAAGCCGAGCTCGCCGCGCAGCACGTCCCGGATCAGGTAGCTATGGCCGTGCATCGGCTCGCCCTGCCAGCTCGAGAACGAGATCATGATGCTGCGCGCGCCCCCGTCGACCGCCTCCACGTACGGCGCGAGGTGGACGCGGCGCAGCGTCTGCTCGTCGACGAGGGTGTCGCCCTGGTCGAGCAGGCCGCCCCGGACCGGCGAGGTGCGGAA
>SKMG01000005.1 GCA_007121175.1 Trueperaceae bacterium
CGAATGCGCTCCGAGCGTTCAGCACCGACGCGCACGGTACCGTTGAGATAGTGCGAAACGGTACCGACCGACACGCCGGCGGCGCGGGCAACGTCTTTGATGGTCGGGGCCATGAGAACGTACGGTCTCTCCATCGCAGCTTCGTGGCGGTACTCTGTCGAGCGAGTGACGCCTGTGGTCCAGCGCGGATGGCAAGACTCTAGCACAGCTTCTGAATCGTTTCAAGTGGGCCAGCGAGCCGCACCTCCGGCGGCACGATCCGGCCTCAGCGTCGGCGCAGCCCCTCGTCGAGGGCGTAGTACAGCTCGCCGGCGCGGAGATCGTGCTTGAAGCGCCGGAGCGAGGTACCGTGATCGATCACGACGAGCTCGACCCCCGCGATCTCGGCGAAGTCTTCGACGTGTTCGGTCGTGAGGTCGAGGCTGAAGGCGGTGTGATGCGCGCCGCCGGCGTACAGCCAGGCGGCGCTGGCGGTCTCGAAGTCGGGCCGGCACGTCCAGACGGCCCGGGCGACCGGCAGCGCCGGCAGCTCGGGATGGTCGACCGAGTCGACCTCACCCACGAGTAGCCGGAAGCGATTGCCGAGGTCGATCAGCGAGACGTTGACGGCGGGTCCGGTCTTGGCATCGAACACCAGGCGCAGCGGGTCCTCCTTGCCGCCGATGCCGAGCGGGTGGATCTCGAGCCTCGGCTTCCCGGCCGCGATCGACGGGCAGATCTCGAGCATGTGCGACCCGAGCACCTGCGGCCCCTCGGGAGCCAGGTGGTAGGTGTAGTCCTCCATGAAGGAGGTGCCGTTGGGTAGCCCAGCGGCCATCACCTTCAGCGCTCGCACCAGCGCCGCGGTCTTCCAGTCGCCCTCGCCGCCGAAACCGTAGCCATCGGCCATCAGGCGCTGCACGGCGAGGCCGGGCAGCTGCCGCAGCCCGTGGAGCACCTCGAAGGAGGTGGTGAAGCCCTTGAAGCCGCCCTCCTCGAGGAACGAGCGCAGCCCCAGCTCGAGCCGGGCGCCGTAGCGCAGGTCGCCCTCACGCGCGTGCCCCGCGCGCAGCTCCGGGGCGACCTCGTACTCCTCCTCGTAGCGCTCCAGCAGCTCAGCGACCTCGCTCTCTGGGACGGCCTCGACGCGCTCTACCAGGTCGCCGACCCCGTAGCCGTTGACGGCGAAACCGAAGCGCAGCTGGGCCGCGACCTTGTCGCCCTCGGTGACGGCCACCTCGCGCATGTTGTCGCCGAAGCGCGCGAACTTGGCCCCCTGCAGGTCGTGCCAGGCGCGGATCGCCCGACCCCACGCGCCAAGCCGCGCCTGGACCGGCGGGTCGGACCAGTGCCCGACCACGACCTTGCGGCCTAGGCGCATCCGCGTATGCAGGAAGCCGGCCTCGCGGTCGCCGTGGGCGGCCTGGTTGAGGTTCATGAAGTCCATGTCGATGGCAGACCACGGGAGCTCGCGGTTGAACTGGGTGTGGAGGTGGCAAAAGGGCTTGCGCAGCGCGGCGAGGCCGCCGATCCACATGCGCGCGGGCGAGAAGGTATGCATCCATAAGATCAGGCCCGCGCACACTGGATCGGCGTTGGCCTCGAGGCAGAGGCGCTCGATCTCGTCGCCCGTGGTCAGCACGCCCCGGAAGTCGACCGGCAGCGGCAGCGCTTCGGCGGCGTCGAGCGCCTCGGCGATGTACCGAGCGTTGGCGGCCACCTGCTCGAGGGGGCCGGGGCCGTAGAGGTGCTGAGAGCCACAGCAGAACCAGATCTGGGCCGGCGCCAGCCCCTTCACGACGCGTCCCTGCCCGGGCACTGACGGCGCACCCACCCAGCCGGCGACATCGCCCGCCACTGAGCCGTGAACGAGACGTCGCTCGCTACCGTCATCGCGCCTGCTCGGAGACGCCGGGTTTCTCGTCCGGGTTCGGTTCCAATGTCAACCGGGTGCATGCTCTCTATCGCCTCCTCGGCCGCCCTCTGGACGAGCCGCGCTCGCGCCTCGCTCTGCCTCAGATCGCGCCCGCAGCCGTAGCCGCCATCGCGGCGAAGCGCTCGCGCAAGTCTTCGTAGGCGCCGACGTAGTGGGGGTAGATGCGTGAGTAGGTAGCGTTGGCTTCCGGGTTCGGCTCGAAGCGGCTGTAGAGCGCGGCAGACTCGACCCAGGAGGCGATGCCGGACTCGTCGGCGAGGCCAACGCCGAGGGCCGCCAACATGGCATCGCCGTAGGCGGCTTCTCCCCCGCTGTCCGCGGCCAGCACCGGGTACCCGGTCACGTCCGCGATGATCTGCGTCCACAGCTTGGACTTCGCGACACCGCCTACCAAGCGGAGCTCGTCGTCGAGCGGGTAGCCGGCGGCGAGTCCGGCCTCGATGTTGTGCCGCAGCGCAAAGGCGACGCCCTCGAGGCACGCGCGATAGAGGTGCGCGCGGCTGTGGTGCAGCGTCAGACCAATGAGCGTCCCGCGAGCATGCACGTCCCAGATCGGACTACGCTCGCCCATCAAGTACGGGAGCAGCAGCAGCCCATCCGATCCAGGCGGCAGGCCTGCCGCGCGCTGATCGAACTGCGCGTAGGCGTTGAGGTTGGCGGCCCCGCGGGTCCAGTCCTCGACCGCGCGCTCGACGCCGCCGAGCTCGTCCCGGAACCACTTCACGACGGCGCCAGCGGTGGCCGAGCCGCCGAAGGTGTAGGTGTTGGTCTCAGGGTGCAGCACGTACGGCATGCTGACCAGACCCGCCTCGCGCGGCACCTGCTGGTGGATGAAGCCCCAACACGTCGAGGTGCCCATCATGGCGACGTGCTGGCCGGCCTCGAACACGCTCGCGCTCAGCGTCGCCATCGGCGCGTCGACGCCGCCGGCGCAGATCGGCATGCCCTGCGGCAGCCCGGTGAGCGCCGCGCCTTCGGCATGCAGCGACCCCACCACGTCGGCGGAGGCCACGAGGCGCTCGGGGAACAGGCGCGGGGGGATGCCGAGTCGCTCGGCCATGCTCGCTGACCAGCTGCGCTCGGCCATGTCGTAGACCCCGCCGATGTTCGCCGCCGACGAGTGATCCACGGCGATCTCGCCGGTGAGCCGGTACACCGCGTACGCGTTGGGCGGAAGCAGGTAATGGGTGCGCTCCCAGACCTCGGGCTCGTTACGCTTGAGCCAGAGGATCTTGGTGAAGCCGTAGTACGAGTCCACGCCGTTGCCGGTGACACGAACGAGCTCGTCGAGCGGAACCTCTCGCTTGACCCAGTCGGTCTCCTCCAACGCGCGCCGGTCCATCCAGATCAGGCACGGACGCAGCGGCTTCATGTCCGCGTCCACCGGAATGCCGGAACCGCCGTAGAGGCTCGAGATCGACATCGCCCGCACCCGCCGCGCCTCGCCACCCGCGCGCTCGAGCGCGCCGCGCACGGCTTCCACGAGACCCTCGAGCCACACCTCCGGCCACTGCTCGGCCCACAACGGCCGCGGCGCGAGCACCCCATACTCACTCGAGTGCTCGGCGATGACCTCGCCGCGGTCGTTCGTGATGACGGCCTTGGCACTCGAGGTGCCTATGTCGACGCCAACTACCAGATCGCGCTCGTTCATGTTTCTCTCCTCACCGACCAGGATGATTGTGACACCCACGGCCCTCGCCGAGGCCGCCGCGTCAGAACTGCGGCAGCCACTGCCGCTGCTGCTCGAGCAGCTCGTCGACCATCGCGTGGATCTGCCCCAGCGTGCAGACCGCCGCGGTGAGCGGGTCGAGCGCGACCGCGTGATGCACGGCCTCGGTGTCGCCCGAGAGGGCCGCCTCGACGATGAGCTCTTGGACGTTGACGTTGGTGCGGTTCAGCGCTGCGAGCTGCGGTGGCAACGAACCGACGACGGTGGGCTGGATGCCGTTCGCGTCGACCAGGCAGGGGACCTCGACGCAGCAGTCCTCGGGCAGGTTGGCGATGGCTCCACGGTTCGGCACGTTGCCGTTGACCCTGATCGGCGCGTGCGTCTCGATCGCCTCGATGATGTACGAGCCGTACTCGTGCGTGCGCTCCGTCGGCAGCGGCGTCGAGCCTGAGATCAGGTCGTCGATCTCGCGCTGCGATGCATCCAACCGCGCCAGGCAGTGCTCCAGGTAGCCGCCGCTGCGGCCCAGGCCGAACCAGCTGTTGACCGGATCGCTGAAGCGCGGCACCAGCTCCTCGTCGACCATACGGCGGCTCTTGCGCCAGTACGGCAGGTACTCGCTGGCGTGCCCACTCGACTCGGTCACGAAGTAGCCGAAGCTCCGCATCATGTCGATGCGTACGGGCTCCTCGGCCTCAGCCTCTCGCCGCTCGATCGCCTCCCAGATGCGCGGGTAGAGGTCCTCGGCGCCTCTCCGGAACTCCAGGAAGAAGGCCTGGTGGTTGATGCCGGCGCAGCGGTAGACCACGTCGTCGATGGAGACGCCGATCCAGCGGGCCAGCATCTCGCTGGTGCCCTGCACGCTGTGGCACAGGCCCACGTGGGGCCGGCCGGTGGCGGCGTCAACCGCCCAGCAGTTCGCCGCCATGGGGTTGACGTAGTTGAGCAACAGGGCGTCAGGCGCGAGCTCGTCGAGCTCGTCGCAGAGCTCGAGCAGCACCGGGATGGTGCGCAGCGAGCGGAAGACGCCGCCCGGCCCGAGGGTGTCGCCGACGCACTGCTCGACGCCGTACTTGCGGGGGATCGCGATGTCGAGCTCATACGCCTCGAGCCCGCCCTGCTGGAAGGTGGTGACGACGAAGTCGGCGCCGCGCACGGCCTCGCGCCGATCGGTGGTGGCTTCGACCTTGGCGTCGAGCCCGCGTCCGTCGATGAGCGCCTGTACCAGCGCCCGCGCCTGGGCGAGTCGGCCCTCGTCGATGTCCATCAGGGCGATGGTGCTGTGCTCCAGGGCCGGAGCGAGCAGGATGTCGCTGCAGAGGTTCCGGGTGAACACGGCGCTGCCGGCGCCGATCAGGGCGATCTTAGGCATGCTCGCTCCTCGCCGCCGCGCCGCGGCCGGTCGCATCTGCGTAGTCGGGCAACCACGCACCGTGCGCCTCGATGAGGTCGTCGACCAGCGACCAGATGCTGTCCAAGTCGAGCTCGGCCGCGGTGTGCGGATCGAGCATCGCGGCGTGGTAGATGTGTTCGCGCTTGCCCGTCAGCGCGGCCTCGACGGTGAG
>SKMG01000286.1 GCA_007121175.1 Trueperaceae bacterium
CCGACGCGCACCTCCGCGACGTTGTCGTGCCCGAGCCTCGCGAGCGTCGCCTGGACGGCCCTACCCTGCGGGTCGAGGATCGCGCGGCGCAGCATCACGAACACGACCGCCTCGAACTCACGCTGAAGCGCGTCAGTCACGGCGCTCTCCCGGCCGAGGCCGCTCGGCGCCGAGCCCGTCGAGGCCGCCGGGCCCGTCGAGGGCCCCAGGCGCGTCGTCGCCGTCGAGCTCGTCGAGCTCGTGCAAGTGCTGGTGCTCGAACTCGGCCTCGTCGTGATCGGGCAAGTCGAGCGGCAGCCCCTGCGTCTCGCGCAGGCGCCGCCAGACCTCCTGGTAGGCCTCCTCGACGCCGCCGAGGTCGCGGCGGAAGCGGTCCTTGTCCATCTTCTCGCCGCTCGCGACGTCCCACAGACGGCAGGTGTCGGGACTGATCTCGTCCGCCAGACGCAGCTCGCCGGCCGCGTCGATGCCGAACTCGAGCTTGAAGTCGATCAGCTCGAGATCCGCCACGGCGAAGCGGGCGCTCAAGTAGTCGTTGATGTCGGCGGCGTACTCGAACATCGCCTCGAGCTGCAGCTCATCTGCCAGGCCGAGGGCGACGGCCGTGGCGGTGTTCATCGGCGGGTCGCTTAGGGCGTCGTTCTTGAAGCACCACTCGACCACCGTGGGGTCGAGCTCCAGCCCCTCGTCGACGCCGTAGCGCACGGCGAAGGTGCCCGCGGCACGGTTGCGCACGATCACCTCGACCGGCACGATGCTGACGCGCCGCACCAGCTGTTCGCGCTGCGAGAGCTGCTCGATGAAGTGCGTCGGCACGCCGAACGCCTCGAGCTCGGCGTAGAGCATGGCCGACACGGCGTTGTTGACCACGCCCTTCTCGCTCACGGTGCCGCGCTTCTGGGCGTTGAAGGCCGTGGCGTCGTCCTTGTAGCGCACGATCACCACGTCGGTGTCGTCGCAGGCGTACACCTGCTTGGCCTTGCCTTCGTACAGCAGCTCCCGGGGCTCTGGTCGGCCGTTCACGCTGTCGATGCTACACCAGCCACCGAGAGACCGAAGCGGGCGTAGATGGTGTCGACGTGACGCAGGTACCAGCCCGGATCGAACGCGCTCGAGAGCTCCGCGTCGCTCAAGGAGCATGCCGGGTCAGCAGCGAGCAGCTCGCGCAGGTGCGTGCCGCTCTCCCACGACGCCAGACTGCAGCGCTGCACCACCTCGTAGGCCGCCTCGCGGCTCATGCCAGCGTCGATCAGCGCGTGCAGCACCCGCTGCGAGTAGACCAGCCCGTGCAGCGCGTCGAGGTTCTCGCGCATGCGCTCGGGGTACACCACCAGGTCGCGCAGCAGCCCGGTGCAGCGACGCGTGGCGTAACTCGACAAGGTGGTGGCGTCGGGCAGGATGACGCGCTCGACCGCGGAGTGGCTGATGTCGCGCTCGTGCCACAAGGCGACGTTCTCGAGGCCCGCCTGCAGCTGCGCGCGCAGCAGGCGCGCGACGCCGGTGAGGTTCTCCGAGGCGATCGGGTTCTTCTTGTGCGGCATCGAGGAGCTGCCGGCCTGGCCCTTGGCGAAGCCCTCCTGCGCCTCGCGCACTTCGCTGCGCTGGAGGTGACGGATCTCCAGCGCGATGCGCTCGATGCTGCTGCCGAGCAGCGCCAGCGCCGCGAGCAGCTCGCCGTGGCGGTCGCGCGCCACGGTCTGGTTGCTGATGGGATCGACGGCCATGCCGAGGCGCTCGGCGACCGCGCGCTCGACCTCGGGCGGCACGTGCGCGTAGGTACCGACCGAGCCCGAGAGCATGACCACCGAGACCGCCTCGCGGGCCCGCTCGAGTCGCCCCAGGTCACGGCCGAGCGCGGCGTAGAGGTTCAGGAACTTGAGCCCGAAGGTCATCGGCTCGGCGTGGATGCCGTGCGTGCGCCCCACACACGGAGTGTGCCTGTGTTCGCTAGCGAGCCGGCGCACCTCCGCGCGCAGCGCGCGCACGTCGGCCAGGATCAGCCCCAGCGCGGCGCGCAACCGCAGGTTCTGGGCGCTGTCGACCACGTCGGTGCTGGTGAGGCCCAGGTGGACGAAGCGGGCGTCGTCGCCGAGCCGCTCGCTCAGCGCGCGCGTGAAGGCGACGATGTCGTGACGGGTGATCGCCTCGAGCTCCGCGACGCGCTCGGCGAAGGCCTGATCGAGCGGCGCAGCCTCAGCCGCCGCCCGCAGCCGCGCGCCGGTGCCCTCGGGCACCTCGCCGAGCGCCTCCCAGGCCTCGGTGGCGGCGAGCTCGACCTCGAGGTACGTCCGGTAGGTGTTGGCCTCGCTCCACAAAGAGCGCATCTCGGGGGTGGCGTAGCGATCGATCACGCCCTACGGTACGCCGGCGCACACCGCCAGCGCCGCATCGGCGGCATTCGAGGCCCGGGCGCCAGCCTTTCGTTGCGGGTTTCGGGCCAGGCCGCCGCCCTCAGCCATCGCTGTAGCGCGCAACGAGCAGCCGCGCCACCACCAGATCCTCGAACGCCAGCCCGACCGACTTGAACAGCGTAGGGCGCTCCTCGCGGCGCGTCACCGAGCCGCGCACCACCTGGTGCAGGTCGCCGACGACTTCCTCCCACGACCACCCCTCGGCGGCCGCGGCGATCAGGTCGCCGGCCTCTTGCCTCGCGGCGGCGAGCTGGTCGACGATGACGTCGCAGGCACGCACGGCGGCGCTATCGGTCTCGCGCATCGCCGGCGTGAAGGCACCGACCAAGTCGAGGTGCTGTCGCGGCGAGAGCCACTCGCCCAGTACCAGCGGCTCGCGCGCGGTGGTCGCGACGCTGATCACGTCCGCGCGCCGCACCGCCCCCTCGAGCCCTGGCGCCACCGCCACCGCCGGACGGTTGGCGGCGCCGGTGAAGCTCGCGAGCACCTCGGCGGCGACCTGCTCGGCACGCACCGGATCGCGCCCCCAGACCCACACGGCTTCGAACGCCCGCACCTGCAAGTGGGCGCGCACCAGCCACGGAGCAAGCGAGCCGGTGCCGACCACCAGCAGGTGGCGCGCGCTGGGCGGAGCGAGACGCTCGGCCGCGAGCGCCGAGACGGCCGCGGTGCGCAGCCGCGTCAACAGTCCCGCCTCGACGCCGAGCGCCGGCCGGCCGTCGGGCCCGAAGAGCGTGTAGTGCGCGTGCACCGAGGGTAGCCCGCGTGCGCGGTTCGCGGGCAGCACGCTGACCTGCTTCACGCCGAACCAGCCTTCGTCGTCGGCGCAGGGCATGGTCAGGAAGGTGCCGTCGCCAGGAGCAGGCAGCGCGATCCGCTCGGCCTGACGGAAGCGGCCGGGATCCGAGAAGGCCACCGCCAGGGCGTCCAAGACCTCCTCCCAGCTGAGTTCGGCGACGTCATCGTCGCGCAACAGGCGCATACGCCAGCCTACCTCAGTGGCGCTCGCGCCCGAGACCGTGCCGGCCGCGCCCGGGACCGCCGCGAGTGCGAACGGGCGCGCGTGCTGGACGCGTCCGCCGGGCATCGGCGCGGTGGCGGCAGGCCATCCCAGGGTGGTAGACTCGCACGTTACGGCGCAGGCCGGAGGAGGGCGTTCCGCTTGAACGAAGGACAAGTCGTCCCCATCCAGATCACGGACGAGATCAAGACCAGCTTCATCAACTACGCCATGTCGGTCATCGTCGATCGGGCGCTGCCCGACGTCCGCGACGGCCTCAAGCCGGTGCAGCGGCGCATCCTCTTCGCCATGCTGCAAGCCGGCCTGCTCTCGTCGCGCAAGCACAGCAAGTCCGCGGGCGTGGTCGGCGACGTGCTCGGCAAGTACCATCCCCACGGCGACAGCGCGGTGTACGACGCGATGGTGCGCCTCGCGCAGCCCTGGAACCTGCGCTACCCGCTGGTCGACGGACAAGGGAACTTCGGCAGCATCGACGGCGACCCGGCGGCCGCCTACCGCTACACCGAGGCGCGGCTCACGCCGCTGGCCGAGGTGCTACTGGCGGATCTCGACAAGGAGACGGTGCCGTTTCGCGAGACCTTCGACGGCACCTCGAGCGAGCCCGAGGTGCTGCCTTCGTCGGTGCCGAACCTGCTGGTGAACGGCGCGAGCGGCATCGCGGTCGGCATGGCGACGAACCTGCCGCCACACAACCTCGGCGAGATCGTCGACGGGCTGATCGCCATGATCGACGACCCCACGCTCGACATCGACGGCCTCATGCACTACGTCAAGGGTCCGGACTTCCCCACCGGCGGCCTGATCAGCGCCGAGGGCATCCGCGAGGCGTACGCCACCGGGCGCGGCTCGGTGCGGGTGCGCGGCCGCACCCGGATCGAGGAGCGCGGCGGCAAGACCGCGATCATCGTCACCGAGATCCCCTTCCAGATCAACAAGACCTCGCTGATCCAGACGGTGGCGGCGCTGGTGCGGGCCAAGAAGATCGAGGACATCTCGGCGCTGCGCGACGAGTCCGACCGCCAGGGCATGCGCATCGTCTTCGAGCTCAAGCGCAACACCCACCCGGAACTGGTACTGAACCAGCTCTTCAAGTACACCCAGCTCCAGACCACCTTCTCGTTCAACACCGTGGTGATCGTCGACCGCTCGCCGCGGCTGCTGCCGCTGCAGGCGCTGATGCGCCACTTCCTCGACCACCGCGCCGACGTGGTGCGCAAGCGCACCGAGTTCGAGCTGCGCAAGGCGCGCGAGCGGGCGCACGTGCTCGAGGGCTACCTCATCGCCCTCGACCGGATCGACGAGGTCATCGCGCTGATCCGCGCGTCCGCCGACGGCCCCGAGGCGCGCGCCGGCCTGGTCCGCGAGTTCGACATGACCGAGGTCCAGGCGCAAGCGGTCTTGGATCTGCGCCTGCAGCGCCTCACGGGGCTCGAGCGCGGCAAGATCCAGGAGGAGTACCGCGGGCTCATGGAGGAGATCGCCCGTTTGGAGCTCATCCTCGGTCACGAAGACGAGCTCTGGCGGGTGATCAAGAGCGAGCTGCGCGAGGTGCGCAGGCGCTTCGCCGACGAGCGGCGCACGCACATCGTCGACCTCTCCGATGACATCAGCAAGGAAGACCTCATCGCCGAGGAGGCGATGGTGGTGACCTTGACGCGCGGCGGTTACATCAAGCGCACGCCCGCGAGCGCCTACCG
>SKMG01000291.1 GCA_007121175.1 Trueperaceae bacterium
ACGGCGCCGACGGCGCTCGTCACTTCGGCCGGCAGCCGGCCGCCGTTGGTGTCGCACAGCACCACGCACGAGGCGCCCGCGTCGACGGCCGCGGCCACGGTTGCCAGAGCGTAGGCCGGGTCGTCGGCGTAGCCGTCGAAGAAGTGCTCGGCGTCGTAGATCACCTCGCGGCCCTGCGCCAGTAAGTAGCGGACCGACGAGGCGATCATCTCGAGGTTCTCCTCGAGGCTGGCGCCGAGCGCGTCGGTGACGTGCAGCCGCCACGACTTGCCGAACACCGTCACCACCGGCGTGCGGGCGGCCAGCAGGGCCGCGAGGTTGGCGTCGTCCTCGACGGCCACGCCCTTGCGGCGAGTGCTGCCGAAGGCCGCGAGCCGGGCAGTCTCGAGCTCGACGCCCTGCATCGCCGCGAAGAACTCGGCGTCGCGCGGATTGGAGCCTGGCCAGCCGCCCTCGATCAGGTCGACCCGGAAGGCATCGAGCCGGCGCGCGACCGCGACCTTGTCGTCGCTGGTGAAGCTCACCCCCAACCCCTGCGTGCCGTCGCGCAAGGTGGTGTCGTAGACCTCGATGCGCCGGCCCTCGAGGGTCCGGCCGCGCAGGCCGAAAGGCCCCGCCTCCGGGGCGCTCACGGGGTCGTCACCGCCGGGGCCGCGAGCCTCGCGACGCCCGCGGCGAGCTTGTTCAGCACGTCGACGTAGGCCCGCGCGGAGGCTTCCACCACGTCGGTCGACAGCCCGCGGCCATGCACCGCGCGCCCCTCGCTCGAGACCCGCACGGTCACCTCGCCGAGGGCGTCCTTGCCGCTGCCGACCGAGCGGAGCTCGTACCCCTCGAGCGCGATCGGCACCTGGGTGATGCGCTCGAGCGCGCGGTAGACGGCGTCGACCGGCCCGTCGCCGGTGGCGGCCTCCTCGTAGGAGCCGGTATCGGTCGAGAGCCGCACCGTCGCCACCGGGGTCATGCCGGTGCCGGACTGGAACTGGACCGCTTCGAGCACGTAGGTCTGCGGCACGCGCGCGGTCTCGACCTCGACGAGCGCCCGGATGTCGTCGCTGGTGACGCTGCTCTTGCGGTCGGCCAGGTCCTTGAAGGCCTTGAACAGCGCGTTGACCGTGTCGTCGGCGAGTTCACCGTAGCCGAGCTCCTCGAGCGTACGGCGGAAGGCGCGGCGACCCGAGTGCTTGCCCATCACCAGCACGCCGGCGCTACGGCCGACGGTCTCGGCGGACATGATCTCGTAGGTCTCGAGCGCCTTGATCACGCCGTCTTGATGGATGCCCGACTCGTGCGCGAAGGCGTTGTCGCCGACCACCGCTTTGTTCGGCGGCACCGCCGTGCCGGTCATCATGCTGACCATGCGCGACGAACGGTAGAGCTCACGGGTGGCGATCTGGGTCCAGTGGCCCCAGACGTCCTTGCGAGTCTCGAGCGCCATCACCACCTCCTCGAGCGCGGCGTTGCCGGCGCGTTCGCCCAGACCGTTGAGGGTGCACTCGACCTGGGTCGCGCCGGCGCCGACGGCGGCGAGCGAGTTCGCGACCGCCAGGCCGAGGTCGTCGTGGCAGTGGGTGCTGAAGTGCACCGCCGCCGCGCCCGGGACGCGCTCGCGGAGCGCGCGGATCAGCGCGGCGTACTCCTCGGGCATCCCGTAGCCCACGGTGTCGGGCACGTTGACGGTGGTGGCGCCGGCGGCGATCGCCTCACCGTAGAGGCGGATCAGGAACTCGAGCTCGCTACGGGTGCAGTCCTGGGCCGAGAACTCGACGTCGTCGGTGTACTCGCGCGCGAGCCGCACGCTCTCGACCGACGCCGAGACGACCTCGTCCTCGGTCTTGCGCAGCATGTGCTCGAGGTGGATCTTCGAACCGGAGGTGAAGACGTGGATGCGCGCGCGCTCGGCGCGCTCGAGCGCCTGCGCGGCGCGCTCGATGTCGGCCCGGGCGGTGCGGGCCAGCGCACAGATGGTCGGCCCGCGGACCTCCCGCGCGATGCGGTCGACCGCCTCGAAGTCACCCTGGCTGGTGATCGGGAAGCCGGCCTCGATGATGTCGACGTTGAGGCGCGCGAGCTGCTTGGCGATCTCGATCTTCTGGGCGGTGTTCAGCGCGACGCCGGGCGTCTGCTCGCCGTCGCGGAGGGTGGTGTCGAAGATGCGGATGTGCGCCATGGGGTCCTCCATGGTGCCGCCCGTGAATCGGGTCGGCGCGTCCTAGGGGGGCGGGTCGGGGCTCAGCCCCGCTTCTGGGCGATGAACGGCATCATCGTCCGTAGCCTGCCGCCCACCTCGGCGAGGAGGGTCTCGCCGGTGGCGCGCCGCTGGGAGCGCAGCCGCGGCTGACCGACCTGGTTCTCGAGCAGGAACTCGCGCGCGAAGGCGCCGCTCCGGATCTCCTCCAAGACCTCGCGCATGGTCTGCCGGGTGTCGTCGGTGACGATCCGGGGGCCAGTGACGTAGTCGCCGTACTCGGCGGTGTTGGAGACCGAGTGGCGCATGCGCTCGAAGCCGCCCTCGTAGATCAGGTCGACGATGAGCTTCATCTCGTGCACGCACTCGAAGTAGGCGATCTCGGGCTGGTAGCCGGCCTCGACGAGGGTCTCGAAGCCGGCCTGCATCAGCGCGGTCACGCCGCCGCAGAGCACCGTCTGCTCGCCGAAGAGGTCGGTCTCGGTCTCCTCCTCGAAGGTCGTGAGCAGCACGCCGCCACGGGTGCCGCCGATGGCCTTGGCGTAGGCGAGGCCGCGCTGCAGCGCCTGGCCGCTGGCGTCGCGGTGCACGGCCAGCAGGCAGGGCACGCCGCCGCCCTCGGTGAACGTGCGGCGCACCAGGTGGCCGGGGCCCTTCGGGGCGACCATGAACACGTCGACGCCATCGGGCGCTTCGATCTGGTGGAAGTGGACGTTGAAACCGTGCGCGAACAGCAGCGCGTTGCCGGGCTGCAGCTGCGGACCGATCTGGTCGCGAAACACGCGCGCCTGCGCCTCGTCGGGCAAGAGCATCATCACCAGGTCGCCAGCTGCGGCCGCCTCGGTGACCTCGAGCACCTTCAACCCGGCGGCCTCGGCCTCCTGCCACGAAGCCGAGCCGCGGCGCAGGCCCACCACCACGTCGAGCCCGGATTCCATGGCGTTGCGCGCGTGGGCGTGGCCCTGCGAACCGTAGCCGATCACGGCGATGGTCTGGCCGCCTAAGTGCTGGAGGTTGGCGTCGTCGTCGTAGTAGATGGTGGCCATGTCAGGCGTCTCCTCGGATCGAGCCTCAAGCGGCGCGGTGATTGGCGTCGTTGGCGGCGGCGCGCTGGCCCGCGGTTCGCGGCAGCGCCACCCGCCCGGTGCGGATCAGCTCGAGGATGCCGAAGGGGCGCATCTGCTCGATGTAGGCGTCGGTCTTGGCCTCGTCGCCGGTGACCTCGAAGATCAGCGCGTGGCGGTCGACGTCGATGATGCGCGCCCGGAAGTCCTGCGCGATCTGGCGCAGCTCGACGCGGTCTTCCGGCGTGCGCACGGCCACCTTGATCAGCATCAGCTCGCGGTCGACGTAAGGGCCCTCGGAGTGGTCGATCACCTTGATCACGTCGATGAGCTTCTGCAGTTGCTTCTGCAGCTGCTCGACGGTGGCGTCCTCACCGAAGACCACGAAGGTCGTGCGGCTGGTGCCGGGCGTCTCGGACTGGGCGACGGAGAGCGACTCGATGTTGAAGCCGCGACGCGCGAACAGCGCGGCGATGCGCACCAAGACGCCGGGGCGGTCGCGCACGGTGACGGACAAGACGCGGCGGCGCGCGACGCCGACGGCGACGGCCGGTGTGGCGCTCACGACGCCACCTCCTCGGTGGCGCGGACCCCGCGCTCGCGCTGGTCGGTCTCGCGCTCATCGGGCTCCTGGTCGCCGATGATCATCTCGTCGACGCCAGCGCCGGCGGGGATCATCGGGAACACCTTCTCGGACTCGTAGACCACGAAGTTGAGCAGCACCGGCCGCTTCGCGGCGATCGCCTCGGGGATGAGCCGTGCCGCGGTCTCGCGATCGAAGACGTTGTGCCCCTCGATGCCGTAGGCCTCGGCCAGCTTGGCGAAGTCGGGGTTCGAGTCGGCCAGGTACACCTCGGAGTAGCGCTGGGCGTGGAACATCTCCTGCCACTGGCGCACCATGCCGAGCATGCCGTTGTTGGTGATGGCGATGACGATCGGGAGCTGGTGCTTGTAGATCGTCGCCAGCTCCTGGATGTTCATCTGGATCGAGCCGTCGCCCGCGACGCACACGACCGTCTCGCCGGGACGCGCGAAGGCCGCGCCGATCGCGGCGGGCAGCCCGAAGCCCATGGTGCCGAGCCCGCCCGAGGAGATCCAGGTGCGTGGCCGTGAGGTGGGGAACAGCCGAGCGGCGAACATCTGGTGCTGGCCGACCTCCGTGGTGACCACGCAGTCGCCGCCAGTAGCCCGCTCGAGCATCTGGATCACCTCTTGCGAGACGAGCGGCTTGTCGGTCTTGAAGCGCTCGGGGTAGCGCGCCTTCCACTCGCGCAGCTGCTGCCACCAGGCGTCCACCTCGAGCGGCCCGAGCTGATCGGTGAGGCGTGGCAGCACGTCGCGCAGGTCGCCGACCACCGGGATGTGGGCCTTGACCAGCTTCGAGATCTCGGCTGGATCGACGTCGATGTGCACCACCGTGGCGTTGGGAGCGAAGCGCGAGAGCTTGCCGGTGACGCGGTCGTCGAAGCGCAGGCCGGCGCCGACGATCAGGTCGCAGTGGGTGATGGCGCGGTTGGCGGTGACCGTGCCGTGCATCCCCGGCATACCGAGCGCCTGATCGCCGCCGGCCGGGTAGGCACCGATGCCCATCAGCGTGGTGATCACCGGGATGCCCGTCACCTCGGCGAAGCGCATGACGCTCTCCGGCGCGGCCTGGCCGCCGCCGCCGACCATCAGCACGGGGCGCTCCGCCTCGCGGATCGCTTGCGCGGCGCGCCTGATCTGGCGGGCGTTGCCGACCACCGTGGGCCGGTAGCCGGGCAGGTCGACCTCGACCTCGAAGCTGCCGGTGAACTCAGCCTGCTGGACGTCCTTCGGGATGTCGACCAGCACCGGGCCGGGCCGTCCAGTGGATGCGATGTGGAAGGCCTCGGC
>SKMG01000397.1 GCA_007121175.1 Trueperaceae bacterium
ATACTGGAAGGCCCGCGGCCCTTCTCGGGGGCCGCTCGGGATGTGAGTGCGAGCACTTCGTACGTCTGCCGTGAGAGGCATGTCTGCCGCGGGAGGAGCAGATGCGTCACGACCAGCGGGCCACGTCGGCGATCGGAGCAACGACAGAGACAGACACCACGATTCGAGCGCCAGTTGAGCACGCGGGCGCCGGGCACGACAGCGCACCGAACGCGGCGCGACACGCCGCATGGGACGATCGCAGCGACCCGCGAGCGCCCAGCCTGTCCGAGCACCTCTCCGAGCATGTCGGGGAGGCGCTGCTGCTGCTCGAGCAGGCGCCCATGGGCCTGGTCGTGGCCGAGGCGCCCTCCGGACGCATCCTGGTGTTCAACGCCGAGGCCGAGCGCATCCTCGGCCACCCAGCCATCGCCGCCGATCGCACCAGCGACTACCTCGCCTTCGGCTCCATCCACCACGACGGCAGCCGCTTCGCCCCGGGTGAACACCCACTCGCACGAGCGCTGGCCGGCGAGCACCTGCGCGATCGGCTCGTCCGTTATCGCCGCGACGACGGTGTCGTCGTGCGGCTCTCCGTCAACGCCTCGCCGATCCGTTCGCAAGCCGGCGACATCCTCGGGGCGACCGCGACCTTCGTCGATGTCACCGAGCGTTACCTGCTCGAGGCGCGCGTTCGATCGCGGCTCGAGCGGCTCATCGCCGTTCGCGACGAGGAAGCTCGGCGACAGGCTTCTGACCTGAGCCGGCTCGGTGCCGGCCTGCAGGCCATCTCGCGAACGCTCGATGAGCGCGTGCACCGACGCACCGCCGAGCTCGCCTACCAGGCACGGCACGACGCGCTCACGGGGCTGCCCAACCGCATCTTGTTCGAGGAGCGCCTCGAGCGGGCGATCGAAGCAGCCGAGCGCTACGGGCGCATGCTGGCGGTGCTCTTCCTCGACTTCGACGGCTTCAAGGGCGTGAACGACGACCACGGGCACGCCGCCGGCGACGCCATCTTGCGACAGGCGGCGCGGCGCTTGCGCGCGGCGCTGCGGCGCACCGACACGCTCGCGCGCTATGGCGGCGACGAGTTCATCGCCCTTGCGAGCGAGATTCTGGGGCCCGAGGACGCGTGCCGTGTCGCCGAGGAACTCAGGAACGCCCTGAGTCCACCTTTCGAGTTCGACGGTCGGAGCGTCGCCTTGCGGGCCTCGATCGGCGTCAGCGTCTACCCGAATGACGCGCCAGACGCCGCGCGGCTCAAGCGGAGCGCCGACCAGGCGATGTACCTCGCCAAGCGGACGGGGTCGTCTGGCGTCGTCATGTTCGGGGCCCCCGAGGTCCGGCTCTTCGGTAGCGTGGGGGCCGCTGCGGCAGAGCCGGGCGCCAGGCCAGCCGCACCGGCGCACCGCCAAGCCGGCATCGAGTAGCGCTCCGTGCGGGGGCGGGGCGCCCGCCTGAACGTGGAGCGTTCTCCCGACGTTCACGAAGCTGCTCCTATCGTGCGGGCATCTCGGCACACCGAGATGGAAGGAGCATCACCATGGTCAAGCGATTCGTCCTGGTGCTCATGGCGACCACCCTCGTCGCGAGCGGCTTCGCATTCGGGCAGGGCCGGTACCGACAAGAGCCGCCGCAGCCCGTTGCCGAGGCGCGCGCCCCCGCTCTGCGGCAGTCGAAGCTGCAGCGGGAGCAGCGGGTGGAGACGGAGAAGAGGATCGCCACCCAAACGCACCGCCAGCGACTCGCCCTGGATCAGGAGTGCGAGGATGGCGAACCGGCGGCGGTGGCACGGCAGACGAGGCGGGGCCCCCAGGCCCGCTGGTGAGATAGGCAGATCACTCGACCCGGTGAGGGGCGTGACCGTCGTCGCGCCCCTCACCGCGTACCGCGCGCGGACGTCCGCCAGCGGCCGCGTGCTGGCTGCGCTGCGCGCGCCGTCCGGCCGGGGACGTCCGTGCCGGGGACGTCCGTGACGTGCAGCGCCGGCGCGGCGCGCGCAACAATGGCGCATGGTGTCGAGCTTCGCGCGATCCACGGCACGCCGGCTTCGCAACCTCGCTGGCGCACACGACGATGCGGTGCTCGCGCAACCGTCGCCGGCGCTCCGCGGGCGCTGTGGGCTGCGGCCACGGCTTCGCTCGTGAGGCGCATCTCCAACAACGAGCGCTTCAAGTACATCGTGCTGGGCGTCACCGTCCTGGGCCTGCTGGCGATCCTCGTGCTGATGCTGGTCATGGGCAACTGGCTGTTCGCGCCGCTGGTGGCGTTGGTGCTGTGGGTCGTCATCGACGGGCTCCGGCGCGAGCTGCGACCGAAGCGGCGAGGCGCCGGCCCCAACGGCTGACGGGAGCGCAGCTGGCCGCGCCGGCGGGCCGCCGCCGGACGAGCGCCGGTCGAACGAGGGTCGGGTACAGGCCGCGCCGCGGCCGCGGCCCAGCGGTTAGGTCAGGACCTTCACCTCGCGCCGCACGTCGCTGCCGCGGAGGTCGGCGAGGAGCGTGCCGCCTGCCTTCACGCGACGGTAGATACCGATGCGGAAGCGGCTGACGTCGCCGATGGCCTCGAGCAGGATCTCATAGACGAAGCACGAGCGCGGCGCTCGCCAGCGCACGGGCCGCGGTTCGCGAACGTCGAGCAGGTACTCGATCCGCATCTCTTCGCTCGACATCGCCGTATCGTCAGTGAGGACGCTGCCCTCGAGTCGGATGGTGCTCACGGCGCACAGCATAGTGATCGCGGCCGCGCGCGCCACGCCGTGAGATCGGTGTACCGGCTCGACCGGCAGCACGCTCACGCGTCCCGAACGATGCTCCGTGGCGGTCTACCGACGTTGCAGCGCACAGCGGCCCGCCACCGTCTCGTGCGGCGGACTCGGCTCAGGACTCGCTGAGCTCCTCTTCCATCTCGGGGTCGTAGTCGCCCATGCGCGCCGCGGCGATCATGCGCGCGCGGTGCACGAAGACCTGCTGAGCGCGCTCGGCGTTCTCGCGCCTGCCGGCCCAGGCGCGCTGCGGTGCCGCCTGCAGGCCGCGGCCGTACGAGAACGTGAGCTCCCACGGCGCACCGACCTCGGCCGCCAGCCGGTTGATCGCGTCGAGGTTCGAGGTGGCCTCGTCGTCCGACTGTCCGCCCGAGAGGAAGGCGATCCCCGGCACCGCGGCGGGCACCGTGTGCTCGAAGCAGGCGAGCGTCATCTCGGCGACCTCGTCCGGCTCGGCGCGTTCGCTCGCCTCCTTGCCCGAGAGCACCATGTTGGGCTTGAGCACCATGCCCTCGATGTCGACACGCTGGTGCGCGAGTTGATGGAAGACCTCCCGCAGCGTCGCGACGGTGACCTCGAAGCAGGTGTCGATGCCGTGGTCGCCGTCCATCAGCACCTCGGGCTCGACGATCGGCACCAGCCCGACCTCCTGGCTGAGCGCGGCGTAGCGCGCCAGCGCGTGGGCGTTGACGTCGATCGCCAGGCGCGTGGGGCGATCCTCGCCGATATTGATCACGGCGCGCCACTTGGTGAAGCGAGCGCCGAGCTCGCGGTACTCGCCGAGTCGCTCGCGCAGGCCGTCGAGCCCTTCGGTCACCGTCTCGCCGGGCGCACCGGCGAGCGGCTTCGCGCCGGCGTCGACCTTGACGCCCGGGATCACCCCGAGGTCCTGCAGCAACTCCACGAGCGGCGTCCCATCCGCGGCCTGCTGGCGGATCGTCTCGTCGAAGAGGATGACGCCGCTGATGTACTCCTCGAAGCCACGGCTGCGGAACAGCAGCTCGCGGTAATCGCGGCGGTTCTCCTCGGTGTTCTCGACACCGATGGCCTCGAAGCGACGCGCGATCGTGCCGGTGCTCTCGTCGGCGGCGAGGATGCCCTTGCCGCTCATCACCATCGCCTCTGCGGTACGCCACAGCTCTTCGGTCTTCTCGATCTCTCGTTGCATCGTCAGCGTCCTTCCGCGTGCAGGAAAACGAACAGCCGGCCTCCGGAGTCTCTCCGGTGCTGATGATAGCGAATCATCCCCCCGCCGCACGACCGGTGCCGGACGGAGTTCCGACCGCGCCCGAAAGGCTCCGGCGCTCAGAAGGTGCGCCAGAGCACCTCGACCTCGGGCGCGGTCACCCCGGGTGGCGTCGCGGCCGGCTCCGTGGCGAGCACCAGCCGGTAGAGGCCCGCCGCCATCACGGTGATCTCGGCCTCTTCGCGAGTCCGGCGCCAGCCTCGCTCCCACGCGATCGCCTCCCCCGAGGGGGTGTGGAGTACGAGCGTCGCCGCTGCGCCGGGCTTCGGATCGAGCCGGTACGCCAGCTTGGCCCCCTCGCGCAGCTCGAGCTCGAAGACCGTCTGTTCGAGCGCCTCGTGCGCCAGTGAGAAGCTGCGAACCTGCCACTCGTGCCGGGGCCAGAGGCTCCAGGCGGCAATCGAGATCAGCAGCGCTGCGACGACGAGCCCCACGTGCAACCGGCGGTCTGACCATCGCATCGGCATACCCTACTCTCTGCGACCGCTGCGCAAGTAGCGAGGGACATCCGTTCAGCCGGCGGGCGCTGCGTGCGAGCGCTCGAGCGCCTCGAACATCTCGATGCGCTGCAGCATGGCTGCGATGTAGCGGTCCCCGGGGTCGTCGCAGTGCTCGAGCGGCACCGAGATGCACTCGAGATAGAACAGCCAACGCAGCTCGGCGCGCCCGTCGAGACTGCTCTCGAGCGCGCTGAAGAGCTCGGCGTCGAGCGTCGCGAGGCGCTGCCTGAAGCTCTGCAGCATGGCGTCGATCCTCGCGGGCAGCTCGTGTGTCGGCAGAGCGCGCCCGCAGTGGTTGATGGCGAGGTAGTAGAGGTCGTATAGCGGCGAGCGGTGGCCCAGGTGCGCCCAGTCGATGGCCTGCATACTGCCGTCTGGCGTGATCACGACGTTGCCCGAGAAGAAGTCGCCGTGCGAGAGCACGAGCGGCAACGTGTCACCGGCCGCTGGTGAGGCGCCGATGCGATCCCGGAAGTCCTCGACGAAGGCGCGCACCCGCTCCCGCGACGGCGGCTCCAAGCGCCACAGCAGCGCGTCGGGAGCCAAGACGCCCGCCGCTAAGCGCTCGGTGATGGCACCGACGCGCTCGTGATGCGGCGGCTCCGCGCG
>SKMG01000369.1 GCA_007121175.1 Trueperaceae bacterium
CACGCCCAGCGCCAGCGCCAGCGTCCACTCGAAGAAGCCCGCGGCGCACGCCGCCTCCACGCCGGCGTCCGTGAGCCGCCGCGCGCGTTCGGTGAACGCCCGCACCTCGGCGGCGGCGACCGGCCGGCCGCCCACGCTGATGCGCTCGTCGTATGCCTCGACGTGCGGCGACACGAACAAGCCGCACTCGCGGCCGGCAGCCTGAGCCATGGCGGCCAGCGCGGTCGCCACCGAGCCCTTGCCGTTGGTCCCGACCACGTGCACCACCGCCGGTGGGTCAGGGATCCCGAGCCGATCGAGCAGGTTCCGCGCCACGCGCGGATCGCGCGTGCGGCCTCGGCGCCGCCGCGCGGCCAGCCATTCCCAGTCGTGCTTCGCGTCCGCCTCCGTCATGCTCACCGCGCGCGTCAGCCCTGAGAGCGCTTGGTCCGGCGGCGGCGGCCGCGGCGGCGGCTGCGGCGCCGGGCAGGGGTCTCACGCGGCTCCTCGGGAGCGTCGAGCGTCGCCATGCGCTCCTCGACGTCGCTGCGGACCAGCGTCGCCTCGACCACGCCGTCCGCCACGCGCTGGACGAGCCTGAGTATGCGGTGCGGCGGTTCGAGATCGACCGCCACCACACTGCCGCCCGGATGCAGGTGGAAGACGCGGGCGCGGGTACTCCCCCAGGGACCCTCGGCACCGAGATCGACCGCGCGGTACACCACGACCTCCTTGCCCAGCAGCGGGATGCGCAGGGGCGCCGCGTCGTCCCACTCCGCCTTGGCGGCGTCGCGCAACTCCCACAGGATCGACAGCGGATCGCGATAGGGCAGGAGGTAGGGCATGGTGGCCTGGTCGCTGCGCCCGCGCGAGGCGATCACCAGTCCCTGCTGGGTATCGAACCGCACGTCGAACTGACGCTGGTCACCGCGCAGTTCGGTTTCCTCACGGAACTGCTGCGAGACGTGGCGGCTGGCGTGGGCACGGCTACTTTGCACCACGCTGCCGTGCCCTAAGGAACCCTGCAAGAGCAGCCGCGCCTCGAGGAACGCAACCCGACCGCGCTCGCTGCGCGAGAGCGTCTGGCTGCCTACCGGGCGGCCGCGTGAGGTCAGACGATACTGGCACACCTCGACGGCCATGCGGGCGAGCGTAGCACGCCGGCCCGCGGGCACGCGCTCCGGGGACTAGGCTTGAGCTATGGCCCATCGAGCGCTGCTCGCGCTGTCGTGCCTGCTGCTGCTGGCGGCCTGCCTACCGATCCCCGACGTCCACGTTCCGCTGGTGGTGCGGCCGCCGGATTACCTGGTCGATCCGGCCTCGGTGCTGGTCGAGACCGTCTGGTTCGACACCCCCGCGGCGCCGGAGACGCCCGCCGCGCTGAACCGCACCGGCGTGCGCCGCAGCTTCCTCGCCGACGTCGAGGCGGATGCGGTGATCGTGGCGATGCCGGGCCTGTTCGGCGGCGCGACGACCTTCGACGTCTGGGCGCGGCAGCTGGTCGCGAGCCGGCCCGGGCTGGAGGTGTGGGCCATCGACCGTCGCGCCAACGCGCTCGAGGACCGCGAGGGGATCCGGCTGGCGATGGAGGCCGGCGACCCCGAGATCGCGAGCGTCTACTACGGGCGCGGCGGCGACTTCGTGCCGGTCGATCCCGCCGAGGTCGAGTTCATGGCGCAGTGGGGCCTCACCGTCCATCTGCACGATCTGCACGCGGTGGTGCTGCGGGCGCGCGCGGCCGGTGCGGCGGTGGTGCTCGCCGGCCACTCGCTCGGCGCCGGCATGGTGAGCGTGTATCCGGCGCTGCGGCTCCCGCCCGAGCTCGGCGGCGGCATCGGCGAGGACTACGTCGAAGGCCTGATCCTGTTCGACGGCAGCATCGGCCGCACTGGCGCGTTCGGGCGCGACGACCGGCGCGTGGGCGGCCTGGGGCTCACCGTCGTGCCGACGATCGCCGACCTCGAGTCCGGCCGGGTCGCCCCCTTCATGCGCATGTGGTTCGGGTACGGTCCCGAGCGCTTCATCCGCGACGCGGTGGCCGCGGTGCACGCGCAGCTGCGGCCCGACGAGCTGGCGCCGCCCGGAGCGGCTGCGTACCCGGTCACCAACCGCGCGCTGTTCGGCATCCGCACCGACGACGACTACGCCGCGACGCCGATCTTCAGCGCCTCGGTCGGCCATGCGGTGGGCGCGCGCTTCGGCGGCAACCTGACCGCCTTCTTGCTGACCGGCAGCGACGGCGCGCGCAGCCGCACGGTGGCGGGCCTGGCCGAGGGCGCGGAGCGGATCACCTGGTCGGCGGGCGATCCCAGCCGAGACGTCACCGATCTCGACGCGGTGATCGCGACCTGGACCGATCCCGACGCCGACCGGGCAGAGTGGTACTTTCCGCTGCGGCTGGTCGTCGAGCTCCTGCACCTCGATCCGCGCCTCGAGGGCGCCCCGGGCTTCGTGCCGATGCAGCGGCTCGACGTACCAGCGCTCGCGATCGGCGCCAGCCGCGGTCTCGTCACCTCGCCGGCCGGCTTCGAGTCGTACATCAACACCCGGCCCGGTACGCCGATCAGCGTGACCGTGATCCCGGGCTTCACCCACACCGATATCGTCACCGCCCGCGCCAACCCGACGGTACCGATCGTGCTGCGCTGGCTCCGCAGCGAGGGCGTGCTGGGCGCGACGGCGAACTGAGCCGGCCGCGGCACCGAGCCCGAGAGCGTACCGACCGGGCAGCGAAGCGAGCCGGCCGCGGACGCGGACGCGCGCGCGAGGCGGCCCGAGCGAGCGCGTACGCGGGCGTACACTGGACGGCATATGCTCGAGCTCCGCTACCTGCGCGACCACGCCGAGACCGTCCGCCGCGCCATCCGCGCCAAGCAGCTGCCGGAGGCGCTGGCATCGCTCGACGCCGTGCTGCTCGCCGACGAGCAGCGCCGGCTGCTGCGCGGCGACCTCGAGGCGCTGCAGGCGCGCCGTAACGCGGCGAGCCGGGAGATCGGCGCGCGTAAGCAGCGCGGCGAGGATGCCGAGGAGCTGATCCGTGAGATGGGCGAGGTGGCCGCCGAGGTCAAGCGGCTCGAGGAGCGCGACGCGAGCCTCGAGGCACAGCTCCGGTCGCACCTGCTCGAGATCCCCAACGTCCCGCACGAGAGCGTGCCGTACGGCGAGAGCGAGCACGACAACGTAGTGGTGGGCGAGCACGGCGAGCGCCTCGACGGCGCCGGCATGCGGCCGCATTGGGAGCTCGCCGAGGGCCGCGGCTGGTTCGATCTGCAGGCCGGGGTGACGCTCACGGGCGCTGGCTTCCCGGTCTTCCGCGGCGCCGGTGCGCGCCTGGTGCGGGGCTTGGCCGCGTTCTTCCTCGACCAGCTCGGGCGGCAGGGGTACGAGGAGATCGCGCCGCCGCTGCTGGTGAACGCCGCCTCGGCCACCGCGACGGGTCAGCTCCCCGACAAGGAAGGCCAGATGTACGAGGTGAGCGGTGGGTTCTACCTGATCCCCACCTCGGAGGTCTCGGTCACCAACGTGCACCGCGACGCGATCCTCGACGAGGACGAGCTGCCGCTGCGCTACTGCGCCTTCACGCCGTGCTTCCGGCGTGAGGCCGGCTCCTACGGCAAGGAGGTCCGCGGGCTGAATCGGGTGCACCAGTTCGACAAGGTCGAGATGGTGCAGTTCGTCAGGCCCGAGGACAGCTACGACGCGCTCGAGGAGATGACCGGCACCGCCGAGGGCCTGCTCGAGGCGCTCGGGCTGCCCTACCGGCGGCTGCTGATGTGCACCGGCGACATGGGCTTCACGCAGGCCAAGAAGTACGACCTGGAGGTGTGGAGCCCGGGCCAGGAGCGCTGGCTCGAGGTGAGCTCGATCTCGAACATGGAGGCGTTCCAGGCATCCCGCCTCGCGACCCGAGCGCGTCCCGGCGGGGTCGACGGGCGCGGCCGGCCGCGGCTGGTGCACACCCTCAACGGGTCGGCGCTGGCGTTCCCGCGCACCATCGCCGCCCTGCTCGAGACCTACCAGCGCGAGGACGGCAGCGTCGCGCTGCCCGAGGCGCTGCACGCGTACGTGGGGACCGACCTACTCGCCTGAGGGCGAGCGCTGCACGCGCCCGTGCGGACCGACCTCCTGGCCTGACGACGGTTGCTCGCCGCGCCGGCCGCCGAGCACCAGGAGCGTCACCACCAGTCCCGCGGCGATCGGCAGCCCCACGAGCCACAGCAGCCAAGTCCAGAGGCTGCGCGGGCCGATCGCGGTCGGCGGGAGGATGAACGGCACCGTACCGAGCGCGCCGTCGCCGATGTCGATCATCAGCGACGCATTCGCCTCTTCCCACTGGAAGGTCTGGTCGCGGATCAGCACGTGGTGCGTCCCGGCCGCGGGAGCCAGGAGCTCGCCCTCGTAGCGCCCCGGGGCGCGCTCGACGAGCTCGACGACGGCGTCCGGCGGCGGCAGCTCCGGCGCCTCGGTGGACGCGGCAGGGACCTCGATGCCGACCAGGCGCTCGCGTCGCAGCTCGAGCGAGACGACCGCATCCTCGACCGGCGCCAGCGACGGGTCGGACATGTCCACGACGATTCGCAGCGGCGCGCCGGGCTGCGGTGGGTCGGGCTCCACGCTCATCTCGCCCAGGACCAGGAACGCGTGCGCGGAGGCGGCCGCGAGCGACGAGAGCAGCACCATGACGAGCAGCGCTCGCGCGACCTTCACGGCTGCACCTCGGGCGGCCCGCGGCGCCACAGCCACACCCGCAGCGGAACGCCCGCGGCGTGCACCTCCGCCGCCCGCTCGCGGCCCACCCAACGGTAGTGCCAGGGCTCGTAGTCGTAGCACGTGCGCTCCTCCTCGCCGTCGGGGTAGCTGAGCAGGAAGCCGTAGCGGTGTGCGTTCTCGAACAGCCACGACCCCGCGGCGGTGGCGGCCCAGTCGCCCGCGTCCCAGGGTGCCGGACCGCCGCGGCTGCGGAAGTCGATGGCCGTGCCGAGCTGGTGCTCGGAGTGGCCCGGTCGGGCACTGACGCGGCGCGCTCGGGCCTCTCCCAGCCGCTCGACCCACACCTGGTGGACCGCGGCCTGGTAGGCGTAGGAGCGGTAGGCGGA
>SKMG01000099.1 GCA_007121175.1 Trueperaceae bacterium
TCGGCCGGCGTGTGGTCGAGCGCAGCGTCGCCAGGGCCGTAGGCGATCGTGTCGACGTCCCACGCGGGCGCGACGACGTTCCAGTCCGAGGAGCCGGTCTTGACCCGCGGTGCGGGCACGCTGCCGGCGGCCCGGATGGCGGTGCGGAATGCGCGCGCGAGGCGCCCGTCGCGCTCAGCTCGAACCGCGGCCGTGCCTTCGTCCGCCGTCCAACTCAGGTTCGGCCCGAGATCGAGTTCCGCGAGCGCGGCGCGCAGACTCGCTGGCGGCCAGGCGGGCGGCAGGCGCCAGGCGAGCACGGCTTCAGCCTGCTCGGTACGGCCGTCGTGGCTCGAGCCGAGTGCGGTGAGCGCGACCTGCAGCCGGTCGAACAGGCGCGGCTCCACCCCGTCGACGACGGTGGGTGCCGTTTCGGCCACCCAGGCGCGTACGCGCGACCACGCGCTGACGAGCGCCTCGCAGGCGGTTGGCTCAGCCCTCGCGGCGTGCGCGGAGGGCCGCGCGGAACGCAGCTGCATGCGCAGGTGCCCCTTGTATCCGAGGGTGAGTCCGCTCCAACCGCTGGGTTCGCCCACGATCAGCAGGTGTGGCCGTGGGTAGGTCGATACGGCGTGACGCGCTCCAGGACTGTCGGCAGCCTCCTCTCCCACTGCGCCGATGAACCGGAGCTCGAGCGCCTCGCGAACCTCCTGGCTTGCCCGCGCCAGGGCCGTCGCCAGCGCTACGGCCGGGCCTTTCGCGTCGACCGTCCCGCGGCCGTGCAGGACGCCGTCCTCCAGGCGCACGGGCGGCGTTCCCGGGAAGGTGTCGAGGTGACCGAGCAGCGTCACGCGGAGCGCGCCGCGTCCGGCGACCGCCACGGCGTTGCCCACCTCGTCGACGAAGGCCTCCTCGGCGTGGTGCGCCAACGCGGCGACGAACCCGTCGGCGACCGTACCCTCGCACCCGCTCGGGCTCGGCAGCCGCACCATGGCCTCTAGGAAGGCACGGGCGCCGGCGTCTCCCAGGAGGTCGTGGGCGCCGGCGCTGGGCATCACGGCAGCAGCACGCGGCCGAAGGCCGCGACCGCCTCGTCGATCTCGTCCTCGCCGATCACGAGCGGCGGCACGAAGCGGATGACGCTGGCACCGGCGTTGATGAGCAGCAGGCCCTCATCGCGCAGGGCCGCGATGACCGGCGCGGCCTTCTCCTTCAGCTCGACGCCGAGCATGAGGCCGAGCCCTCGCACCTCGCGGACACGTCGGCTCCCCAACGCCTCGATGCCCTCGCGGAAGCGCCGGCCCATGCGCTCGGCATGCGCCATGAGGTCGCGAGCCTCGAGCTCCTCGAGGACGGCCAGGCCGGCGGCCGCGGCGAGCGGGTTGCCCCCGAAGGTCGTGCCGTGGCCGCCTGCGGGCATCGCGGCGGCGAGGGCGTCCGTCATGACCAGCGCGCCGATCGGAACGCCGCCGGCCAGGCCCTTGGCGAGCGTGGCGAGGTCGGGGACGACGCCGGCGTGCTCGCTCGCGAGGAAACGGCCGGTGCGGCCGACTCCGCACTGGATCTCGTCGAACGCCAGCAGCGCGCCGCGCTCGTCGGCCAGTTCGCGCGCCCGCTGCAGGTACGCGGCGCTGGCCGGGTGCACCCCGCCCTCACCCTGGACCGGCTCCAACCAGATCATGCCGGTGTCGTCGCCGACGGCGGCCTCGAGTTCCCCGACGTCGTCGTAGCGCACGAAGTCGACCGGGATCGCGAGCGGCTCGAAGGGCTCGCGGTACTTGGGCTCCCAGGTCATCGCCAGCGCGCCGAGCGTCCGGCCGGCGAAGCCGCGCTTGGCGGCGACCACGCGGCGCCGCCCGGTCGCTGCTCGCGCCCACTTGAGCGCAGCCTCGTTGACCTCGGCACCGGAGTTCGCCAGGAAGACGCGCGATAGCCGCTCGGGCAGGTACGCGACCAGTCGGTCGACGAACGCCGTCCGGACGTCATTGCCGAGGTTCTGCGGGCAGACGATCAGCCGCCGCGCCTGGGCGGCGATGGCGTCGGCTAGGCGGGCATTGCCGTGCCCCACGCTCGCCACCGCGATGCCCGCCATGCCGTCGAGGTAGCGGCGGCCGTCGGCGTCGAAGAGCCGCGCGCCCTCGCCGCGCACGAACACGACCTCGGGCGACCACAGGCCGGGCGCGTGAGCGGCGGCGCGCGCGAGCACCTCGGCAGTGCTGGCGTGTGCGGCGGCGGGAGTGGGGACGGCGTCGTTCATGCGGGCTCCTTTGGCAGCGGACGTCAGGCAACCACGGTACCGTGCCCTGCGAGCGCCCGCCGCAGCGGAGAAGCAATCCGGCCGTCAGCCAGCACCGCCCGCGCGACCCCGCCCGCGACGGCCGCTGCGGCGCCCTCGAGCTTCTTCTTCATGCGCCCTTCGGCCCACCCGGGCGCGGCCGCGACATCAGCGGCAGCGAGCCGCGGCACGAGGCTGGCCTCGTCTGGGAAGTCGCGCAGCAGCCCTGGGACGTTGGAGAGCAGCACCAGTGCGTCCGCGGCCAACGCGACCGCGATGGCAGCGGCGGCGCGATCACCGTCCACATTGACGGCCGCGCCCTCGCGGGAGGCGGCCAGCGGTGCGACGACCGGCAGGAAGCCTTCGTCGAGCAGCAGCCGCAGCAGACCCGCATCGACCCGCTCGACGGCACCGGTGTGATCGTCGCGGAGGATCACCGTCTTGCCCCGTTCGACGCTGCGGACACTGCGCTTGTGACGCGCCTCGATCAGCCGTCCGTCGAGGCCCGAGAGCCCGAGCGCCGGCACGCCGCGCGTCTGCAGGCGCTCGACCCAGGCCTTGTTGACGCCACCGGCGACCGCCATCGTGAACACCTCGAGCGTCGCCCGATCGGTGTAGCGACTCGCGTGCCCGCTGGGGCTGGTAATGAAGCGTGGCGGGACCCCCAGCGCCTCACCCAGCCGCGTCGCGGCGGCCCCGCCGCCGTGCACCAGCACGAGCCGGCCCCCATCCGACCAGTGGGCGGCCACGTCGTCGGCGATGGCATCGTGGTCGAGACCTTCGGTACCGCCGAGCTTGACGACGATCACGTGTGCGCCGCCGTCGCCGCCAGCCCCCACCTACCGCGCGGGTCGAAGGGGGCTGGCACCTCCATCGACCAGCGGCGCGCCGTCTGCCGCCATGCTCCGCCCCGCCGCCCGCTCACGGGAACAGCCCCGGGAACTCGAGGCCCTCGTCCTCGCCCCAGCCCAGGGCCACATTGAGCGACTGCAGCGCGTGGCCGGCCGTCCCCTTGACCAGGTTGTCGATGGCGCACATCACCACCAGCCGACCACTGTCCGGATCGAGCGCGAAGCCGAGGTCGCACCAGTTGGTGCCGTCGAGCACCCGCGGATCGGGCACCCGGTGCGCGCCTCGCCGGGCGGTCACGAGCCGCACGAAACGCTCCTCACCGTAGGCCTCCTCGAGCGCGGAACGCACGTCGCCCTCGCCGCTGCCGTCGTGGAGCCAGGCGTGCACGGTCACCAGCACCCCGCGGACACGCTCCACTGCGGTGGCCGTCAGGTGCGGATCGATGCCGGGGAACGCCTGCAGGACCTCCGCTGTGTGCCGGTGCCGTACCGGCTGGTAGGTGCGCACGACGCCCGAGCGGATGGGGTGGTGGCTCGCCGCGCTCGGGGCGTGACCGGCGGCGGAGGAGCCGACCTTGGCTTCGACCAGCACCTCGCGCCGCGCCAGGAGGCCGCCCCGGATGAGGGGCAGCAGCGCCAGCAGCGTGGCGGTGGCGATGCAGCCCGCGCCTGCCAAGCGGGTGGCGCCAGGCAGTCGCGCTCCGTGGGGATCGGCGCGATCGAGCTCTGGGTTCGCATAGACGAACGAGGGCAGGAGTTCCGGTCGGGCGTGCGGCGCCCCGTACCAGCGCGCATAGGCCGTTGCGTCCCGCAGTCGAAAGTCGGCCGACAGGTCGATCAGGATACCCGCCTGGGCCAGCAGATCGTCGATGCGGCGCACGAGTTCGCCGTGCGGCAGGGCAGATACGACGACGTCCGCGGGCCGCACGTCGGTGATCGGCTCGAAGCGCAGGCGCGTCACGCCGCGGAGGTTCGGATGGACGAGGGCCACCGGCTCGCCAGCGTGCCGTTCGCTGGTGACCTGCACGACGTCGAGTCGGGGGTGCCCGAGCGCCAGGCGCAGGAACTCACCGCCGGCGAAGCCGCTGCCGCCGACGATCGCTACCGTCCGCACTCCGCCCCGCCTGCTCACGCTGCCGCGCGCGAGGACACCGAGCGCCACGGCGCCGGTGCGTCGCTGGCGACCGGCGGGACGCCTGCTGGGTCAGCGGTCGTGACTTTGGAGGGGCTCGTGAAGCCGCTGGACGACACGCCCGACGCCTCCACAGCGAGCGCCAGCGCATGCCGCACCACCGCCGCCGCGATGTCGACGCCGGTGGTGTCGATCGAGTTCCGGAACTCCATCGTATGGTTCACCTCGACCACCAGCAGGCCCCTGTCGCTCTCGACCACGTCGACGGCGAGGACGCCTCCGCCCACCGCATGCGCAGCTCGCAGGCATACCTCCGCCAGAGCGTCGTCGACCGGGCAGGCGCGCGCCACGCCGCCGCGCGCGGTGTTGGTGATCCAGTGCTCGCTCTCCCGGTAGATCGCCGCCACCACCCGGTCGCCGACGACGAACGCACGGATGTCGCGTCCGGGCTTGTCCACGTGCTCCTGCAAGTAGATGACGCGGTGGGCGGGGCCACCGAGCACCTCCTTGTGCTCGAGCACGGCTGCCACCGCGTCGGCATCGGACAGCCGGCTGACCATGCGACCCCAGGAGCCGACGACGGGCTTGAGAACGACCGGGTAGCCGAGCTGCTCGCACTGCTTCAGGGCCTCGTCGGCGCTGAAGGCGACGACGGTGCGCGGGGTCGGGATGCCGGCGGCCGCCAAGGCCGCGCTGGTGGCGAGCTTGTCGCCGCACGCCTCGATCACCTCGGGCCGGTTGAGGACGACGCTGCCGGCCGCGGCGTAGAGGCGCGCGAGCGCCAGTCCACGAGCCTGCGACACGCA
>SKMG01000126.1 GCA_007121175.1 Trueperaceae bacterium
AGGAAGCCCAGCGCATCGAACACCGAAGCGGGCCCGAAGGTGCCGTGACCGACGAAGCACAGCCGGCCGCGGTGGGGACCACGCTGCAGCTGGATGGCATGTCCGAGCGTGCCGACCTGCAACCGCCATCCGCGCGCGCCCGGCCACGCCAGCTCCAGACCGAGCGGCAGGGCGAGCTGCGCCGACACGTCGACAGGTGCGCCCCAATTGTGGCCTCCGTCGTCGGAGCGCCACGCTAGCAGCCGCCCGCGGCCGCGACCCGCTGCGATCTGCCACTCGGAGGCGCCGAGCACCGAGCCTACGACGACCACGCGGCCGCTGCCGTGAACGCGATCCACGACCGGGCTCGGGTTCATGAGCGAGGTGCCGGGCACGCCCTCGAACGAGCGCCCGGCCACGCTCAGCGCCCCCCAGCTGCGGCCACCGTCATGACTGCGGCGCAACACCAGCTCCTTGGTACGACAGGAGTCGCTGATCGACTCGCGCCGCCCCTCGGCGAACGCCAAGAGCGCCCCATCGGCACTCGCCACCACGGCAGGGATCCGGAAGGCCGCGTAGCCCCCGTCGCCCGGCCCGAACACCCGCACGTCGCGCGCCCGTCGCGGCGGACGCGGCACCGGAGCCTGGCGCGCCGCACCGTCGGCTTCGAGGACGTGCACCCGACCTTTCGCCGGCACGAGCGCAGCACGGCGTACCACGCTGGGACCGACCTTCACCTCGTCCTCGAAGTCCCATAGCACGCGCGAAGCCTTCGAGCGATCACGACACGTATAGCGCCAGCGATCGCCGTGAGCGGATAGCGCGACGCGCACACGGCCCGCGGTCCGACCGGGTTGGTCCGCGCGCGCGCCGCTCGCGCGCCCCGACCACAGCACCAGCCGCTCGAGGAGTTCGCCCTGCCGTTCACCGAAGCGCAGGTTGGTGTGCCCGCCGGCACGATCGCGCAGCCCGCCGACCAGCAGCCCCGAGTGCCGGCAAAGCTCGCCGTGCACGTCGCTCCAGGCGACCGGCTCGGCTGCGCGCAGCGGCCGGCCATCGAGCTCGCCACCCGTTGGCACGAAGCCGCCCTGCGGGACCGCGTCCAGGAAGATGAGCAGGCGATGCCAGCCACTTCCTGCCCTGGCGCTACGCCAGGCGGCAGCAACACCTGCGCCGGTCGCACCGGCACCCTGCGAGAGAGCAGTGGCGCTCGCGGGGCGCGCGCCGCGCTCCAGCTCGACCCTTCCGTCGAGCAGGCCCACGCTCCAGCCGGTTCGGCGTTCTGCGACCGCCCCCGACAGGGGTAGATCGCCCTGGTGCACCAACAGCGCCCGCCGTGGTGAAGGGTGCGCGCGGAAGCCGATCTCGAGCGTCAGCGCTGTACCAGACGCGAGCGTGGCAGGGTCCGGACCGGCGATGGGGCCGTGGCGCACGGCGGTGAGCGCCTCGAGACCCAGCGTCCACAGGGAGCTCGTAGGCTTTGTGCCGACCGGTCTCATCTCACCGTACGGCCGTCACCCGAGTCGCGAACTCGTCGAGCCAGCCGGCTTCGCCGAGCGCGTCGCGCAGGGCGGCGAGCTCAGCGGAGGCAACGGTCACCAGCGGCGCCCGGGTGGGTCCGACGGGCAGCCCGGTGAAGGCCATCGCCGCCTTGAGGTACGGCAACGCGCCGTCATGCACCACCCGCCCGACGATGCTGGTGGCGCGCCGCTGATGAGCGCGTGCCGCCGCGACGTCGCCGGCTGAGAGCGCCATCATCATCGCGCGGTAGATCCCCGGGATGAGGTTGAAGGTGCTGCCCACTGCGCCGTGCGCACCGGTCACAAGCCCGGCGAGCAGCATCTCGTCGACCCCGAAGAGCACCTGGAAGCGCTCTAGATCCAGCGTCGCGAACTCGAAGACGGTGGGGGCGCTGAACTTCACGCCCGCGAGCGTCTCGATGCGCTGCGCGGCGCGCGGCAAGAGCGCACTCACGTCGACCTGCACGCCGGTGATCGGAGGGATGTGGTAGTAGAAGAACGGCAAGTCCGGGGCGCCCGCGGCGACCGCGGCCATGGCAGCAACGAGGCCGTCGAGGCCGCTGGGCCGGAAGTAGCTCGGCGGCGTAGCGGAGATCGCGTCGGCGCCGACGGCCTGGGCGTGCTCGGCCAGCTCGCGGGCTTCGACCAGGCTGTTGTGCCCCACCTGCACGATGACCGGGAGCCGGCCCCTGGCGGCGCGCACGAACGCCTCGGCCACGGCGCGGCGTTCGCTGCCCGTGAGCAGCGGACCCTCACCGGTGCTGCCGCACACGTACAGACCATCGATGCCGCGCTTTACGAGCAGCTCGACCACATCGTCGATGCGCTCGAGCCAGAGGCTGCCGTCGTCGTGCATAGGGGTGAAGGAGGCGGCGATGAGGCCGCGAACGCGTAGCATGATCGGCTCCTCGGGGCGCCGTCGCGGCGCCGGGCGCGACTAGAGGACCATTCGGGCGTCGGTTGCGTCGCGCAGACCGTCGCCGATGAAGTTGACGCAGAGCACCGTGATGACGGTCATCGCAGCCGGCGGGAGCCAGGTCCATGGGAGGTTCCGCAAGATGTCGAGGTTACGTGCCGCCTCGAGCATGGTGCCCCAGCTCGGGGCGGGCGGCGGCACGCCGAGGCCGAGGAAGCTGAGGCCCGCCTCGGTGAGGATGGCATTGCCGATACCGAAGCTGATCATCGCCATCAGCGGCGGCAGCGCGTTGGGCAGGATGTGCACCAGCATCACCCGTGGCCCTGGGTTGCCGAGCGCGCGTGCAGCCGCCACGAACTCCTGCTCCTTCAGCGTCAGGAACTGACCGCGCACCAGCCGCGCGACCCCGGGCCAGCTGAGCCCACCGATGATGAAGACGATCACCCACAACCCGCGCGGCGCGAAGGCGGCCAGCGTCAGCATGATGATGATCGGCGGGAACGTCATCAGCACGTCGGTGAAGCGCATGATCAACGTCTCCACCCAGCCGCCATGGAACCCGGCGAGCGAACCGAGCACCACCCCGATCAGCACCGCGATGCCGGTGGCGGCGAAGCCGACGATCAGCGAGACGCGCGCCCCGTGGACGGTGCGGCTCCAGACGTCGCGGCCGATGCGGTCGGTGCCGAGCCAGTGCTCGGCGGAGGGGGGTTGCGAGCGTTCTCGCAACTGCATCTGATCGAAGGGGTAGCGCTCGACGACCGGCGCGAAGATCGCGAGCAGGACGATGACACTCAGCACCAACGTCGAGATGACAGCCGGTCGGTTGCGGACGAAGCGCCTGAGTAACCGGTTCTCGATGCGCCGTGGTCGCCTCACGGCGACCGCTGCCGGTTCGGTGGCCGCCTCACTCATAGCGGATCCTCGGGTCGACGAAGCCGTAGGCCACGTCGGTGAGCAGGTTCGCGGCCAGCACGACGACGGCGATGAAGAGGTTCAGGCCCATGACCAAGGGCACGTCGCGGGAGCTCACGGCACTCAGATAGAGCGTGCCCATGCCGGGCCAGGAGAAGATCGTCTCCGTGAACACGGCTCCTACCACGAGTACGGGCAGGCTCAGACCGATCACGGTGATCACCGGGATGAGCGCGTTGGGCAACGCGTGCTTGCGCGTGACACCTCGTTCGGAGAGGCCCTTGCCGCGGGCCGTGCGCACGTAGTCGGCGCGGAGCACCTCGAGCACGCTGAAGCGTGTGTAGCGCATGAAGGTCGCGGTCTGCATCAGCGCCAACACCAGGCTCGGCAAGATCAAGTGGTGGAGGCGGTCGACGAACGACGCCGCCTGCCCGACGGAGCGGATCCCGCCCGACGGGAAGATCGGCCACACCACCGCGAAGAGGTAGAGCGCCAGGATGCCGGTGACGAACGCGGGCATCGACACGGCGAGGAACGAGAGCCCGCTGAGCAGATGGTCCCATAACGAGTACTGGCGAACGGCAACGAACACGCCGAGCGACACGCCGACGATCACCGAGAACGTGAGCGCCACGCCCATGAGCGTCGCGGTGTTGCGGAAGCGGCGCAGCACCATGGTCATCACGCGTTCGCCCGACACGAAGCTGAAGCCGAGGTCGCCCCTCATCACCTGGCTGAGCCAGATCCCGTAGCGCACCGGCGCGGGCTGGTCGAGCCCGAAGTTGCGGCGCATCTCCTGCACCGCCTCGGGGCTGCCGCTGAGCTCCGGATTCACGAAGAAGTCGCTGACGTCGCCCGGGGCGAGCTCCACGAGCGTGAACACCAAGACCGTGACCGCTAGCAGGACCGGGATACTCATCAGGATGCGCCGGAGCGTGAACGTCAGCACGAGACCCTAGCCCTTCGCAGCCGGGGGCCCGTGGCCCCGGACGGTGCACGCCCGGGGCCACGGAGCAGCCTGCTCGATCAGTCGCCGAGCGCCCACAGGTGGGCGTCGTCCTGGTAGGGACCACCGGCGGGCGCCGGGTACCAGTAGAAGTCCTCGAGTCCGCTCGAGGCGACGCCGAAGCGGATGGCGGTCCACAGGTAGCCTTCGAGCGCCATCTCGTTCTGAACCCGGCAGACGTCTTGCATCAAGGCCTGGTAGACCTCGGGGTCACCCTCGACGCGAGCCTGCGCGAACAGCTGCTCGAGCTCGGGAACGCGCGTGCCCATCAGGGTGCGCTCTTCGCCCACCACCTCGGGCCAGCCCTCCTCTTCATAGAAGCGGTAGGGGAAGGCCTGCATGTTCACGCCCAGGCCGCGGTAGGAGATCTCCCAGTTCAGACCGGTGTAGAAGTACGAGTTGTAGCCGGCGGCATCGAGCAGGAAGGTGACGTTGACGCCCGCCTCGCGCAGGAACTGCTGCATGGCGGCCATTGCGTCGGCATGGAACTGGCTGTCGTAGTAGGTGACGATCTCGATACTCCGGCCGCTGTCCCAGCCGGCCTCGGCCAGGAGCTCGCGAGCGCGCTCGGGATCGTACGGATAGGCGTCGTACTCCGCAGGCCAGAAGGGTTCGAAGGGAGTGATGCACGGCACCACCTCGGCGGTGCCGCCGAGCACCACCTCGGCGATGGTCTCACGGTCGATTGCGTGCAAGAAGGCCTGGCGGACCCGCACGTCTTCGAAGGCCGGCTCGCGGAAGTTGAACATCAGGTAGTTCGTGACACCCGACGGGCCTTGGAACAGGTCGAAAGCCGGGCTCTCGCCGAGGCCCACGGCTACGTCGCCGCTGACGTACGTGAACTGGATCGCTCCGCCCTCGAGGGCGAGGATGGCGGCGGTCTCGTCGGCGAAGTAGCGGTTGATCAAGCGGTCGAGGCGGGGCGCGCCGCGCCAGTAGTCCGGGTTGGCGACCAGCGACCAGGACTCGTCCGGCACGAACTCATCGTGCATGAACGGACCGGTGCCGATCGCTCGGGTGAACCACCAGTCGGTGGTGCGCATGTCGGCCGCTGACACGTCGGTGAGAGCGTGGGCCGGCAGGATGTAGGACTGGATGAGCGTGTTCGGGAAGCGTGGCGCTGGCTCGGCGGTGGTGAAGCGCACCGTGGTGTCGTCGAGCACCTCGATGCCTTCGATCGCTTCGGCGGTCCCAGCGGTGTAGTCGGCCTGACCGAGCAGGCCAGCCGGCGGGATCTCAGGCGCTGCAGTGGTGCCGGGGGCGTAGACCCACTCCCAGGTGAACTTCACGTCGTTCGCGGTGAACGGCTCGCCGTCGTGCCACACGACGTCGTCGCGAAGCTCGAAGGTCCACACCGTGAAGTCGTCGTTGTGGCTCCACTCGGTGGCGAGCTGAGCAGTGAGCCCAGAGGCGTCCTCGTTGAGGCTGACGAGTGGGGTCCAGATCTTCGAGATCCAGGTGTTGCCGGCGGTGTTGTACCAGGGACCGGACGGAACGGGGCTGCCACCCGGGCCGACGTCGAAGGCGCCGATCAGGGTGCCTCCGGCGAAGGCGCTGGAGAGCACGATGGCCGCGAGAGCGCTGGCGAGCGTTCGGGGGATGCTGCGCATGGGACTCCTTCTGCGTGGAGCATAGTCCTCGGGACGTGGGTTTCGGTTCACTCGTGCACTGGTGCCTGTCCGCCTCCCCCCTGCTGCGCGAGCAGCGTTCGGATGCCGTCGAAGTGACGATCGATGGTGACCTTCGCGGCCGCGACGTCGCCGGACGCGATGGCCTCGAAGATCGCGACGTGGTCTCGGTAGGTGGCGACCGGGTCGACGTTGACCAGATCGATGCTCTGGGCGGCGCGGTGGTAGGTGCGCCAGAACACGTCGATGAGCCCGATCAGCACACGGTTGTCGAGGTTGCGAGCGAGTAGGCGGTGGAACTCACGGTCGGGGCCGTCGAGCGGCCCGCCGGCCTCGGCGGCGGCGGCGAACCGGTCGAGGTTGGCACGCAGGTCCGTGAGCTGATCGTCGGTCCGGCGCTCGATGATGCGCTCGGCGAGCGCCACCTCGAGGGTGCAGCGCACGTCGAGCAGCTCCTCCATCGCCTCGGAGTCGATCATCAGGCCGTAGGGCAGGGTTTCGAGCAGCGTGTCGAAGGAGAAGGCGCCGACGTAGATCCCGCTGCCGCGCCGGCTCTCGAGGATGCCGAGGGTCTCGAGCGCCTTGACGGCCTCGCGCACGCTGGTGCGGCTGACCCCCAACTGGCGGCCGAGCTCGCTCTCGGACGGCAGCGCGTCGCCCGGCTTGAAGCCGCTGCGCACCACGTACTCCTTGAGCGCCTCCTGCACCGAGTGGTGGAGGAGCGGGGCGCGCTCGAGCCGCTTCAGCGTGGACATGCCGCCTCCGTCGTGCTGCCTATGGTGCTCCCGGTCGTACCTCAATCTATCTACTTGTATGACAAGTGTCAAGGGCCTCGGTGAGCCGCCGCCATGCGCCGCCTCCCCGTAGGCGACGCGAGGCCAGCGGCGCGCCCGGCTACCGACGCCCGGCTCGCTCGGTGCGGCAGCCGCGCCCTCGCGCTATAGTCCTGTCCTAGCTCGATCCCAGGAGGTGGATATGTCTAGACGCAACAGCACTGCCTCGACCCGACGGCAGTTCCGGGTCGCAACGCTCGTCCTCACGCTCGCAGCGTCGCTCATGGTGGGACAGCTCGCCATGGCGGCCGAGCCTGCGGTCACCTCGCTCCGGCTCGGCGCCCTGTTCCCGCAGTCGGGTGACCTGGCGTTCGGTGCGGCCGACGCCCTGCAGGGTGTCCAGATCGCCGTCGAGCTCTTCAACGAGACCAACGAGCACGGCATCACGGTCGAACTCGTCACGGCCGACGCGCCGAACCCCGCCGGCGGGGCCGCCGGCGTGCGGCAGCTGGTGACGGCCAACCGGGCAGACGTGATCATCGGTACCTACGCGTCGGCGATCGCCTCCGCGGCGGCACCGGCGGCCGAGCGTCTGGGCATCCCGTACGTCGAGAGCACGGCGTTCGCCGAGGGCATCACCCGGAACACCGGCAACGTCATCCGCACCACGATCTCGTCCGGCGCCCTGGGCGCGGCGGCGATGGACTTCGTGCTGACCGGGCTGGCCGAGCGGCTCGAGGTCGCCGAGGCGGACATGCGGGTGGCGCTGGTGTACACCGACGACGAGTTCGGGGTCTCGATCGCCGACGCGGCGCTCGCGCGCCTCAACGAGTCGCCCGCGACGCTGGTGCTGCAAGAGAGCTATCCCGCGGCCACCACGCGCGATCTGTCGTCGGTGCTGCTGCGCCTCGGGCAAACCGAACCGCACGCAGTGGTGCACATCGCACAGGTGCCCGACGCGACGCTGCTGTGGCGCCAAGCGCAGCAGCTCGACGTCTACATGCCCGCGGTGGTCGGCGCCGGCGGCGGCTACGGTCAGGCGCAGTTCGCCGCCGCGCTGGGCCCGAACGTCAACGGCATCTTCAACGTGGTGCCGCCGACCTCCGGCTCGATCAACACCGAGGCGCTCTCGCCCGAGGCGCAGGAGCTCCTGCGCGAGCTGCGCGAGCGCGTGGCCGAACGCGGCTGGAACCAGGGCAACTACACCGACTGGGCCTTCATGGGGGCCTGGGTGTTCCTCGACGAGATCCTGCCTCGCGCGAACTCGCTCTCGGTCGACGACCTGATGGCCGCCGCCGCCGAGGTGGAAGTGGACGCGCTCGACTCGATCACCGGCTTCGGCTTCGAGTTCATCCCGGCCGGCGAGCCGAACTCGGGACAGAACCTGCGCGCGATCCCGGTGGTGCAGCAGTGGCAAGAGGGGACGCTCGACGTCGTCTACCCCGAGGAGCTGGCGGTCAGCGAGTTCATCAACGTGCCGCTGCCGACCTGGGGCGAGCGCACCGAGCAGATCGGCGACTAGCCGACCCATCCGACGGTGCCGCCGCTACCTCAGCGGCGGCACCCTTGCTGTCGTCGCGGGGGCGTGCTCCCGCGCGCGCGGTGCTCGGCCGCGTCGCGGCCGGCATCTTGCCGACGGGGGACCTGCATGCAATTGGCGCTCCAGATCCTGGTGAACGGCCTACTCCTCGGCGGCCTCTATGCGCTGCTCGCGGTCGGGCTCACGCTGATCTTCGGCGTGCTCAGGGTGGTGAACTTCGCCCATGCCGAGTTCATGATGCTGGGCATGTTCGGCGTCTACTGGGTCTGGCATCTGACCGGACTCGACCCCTACCTGGCGGTGCTGGTGGTCACCCCGCTGGTCCTGCTGTTCGGCATCGTCTGCGACCGGTTGATCATCCAGCGCACCATCGGCGCGCCTGAGGTCACGGTGGTCTTCGCCACGCTGGGGTTGTCGATCTTCCTGCAGAACGCCGCGTTGACGCTGTGGACCGCCGACATTCGCTCGGTCACCACGGCCTACAGCGGGATGGTGCTCACGCCCTTCGGGCTGCGCGTCAGCGTGCCCATGCTGATCTCGTTCACCGTGGCGATGCTCGCCGCGGCGGGATTGTGGCTGGTGCTCACGCGCACCCTGTACGGCAAGGCCATCCAGGCGGTGGCGCAGAACCGCGAGGCGGCGGCGCTGATGGGCATCGACGTGCGCCGCATCTATCTCTGGACGTTCTCGGTCGCGGTCGCCGCGGCGGGGGCCATGGGCGGACTGATCGCGCCGCTGTTCACGGTCTACCCGCGCGTCGGCATCTCCTACATCGTCACGGTCTTCGTGATCGTGGTGCTCGGTGGGCTCGGCTCGGTGCCCGGGGCCGTGCTGGCCGCCCTGCTGATCGGCCTGATCGAGGCCGCGGCAGGCTTCCTGTTCGGAGCGGCATGGGCGGAGCTCTCGTACTTCCTGATCTTCCTTGCGGTGCTGATCGCGCGCCCCCAAGGCTTCTTCGGGCGCCGTGGCGCCGAGGTCTTCGCAGGCCGCTGATGGGCAACGAGCCAGCGAACGAGCTCCGTGTGTCGCTGCTGGTCGGGCTGCCGCTGGCCGCTGCGCTGGTCGCGGTCCCGACCTTCGTCAGCGACGTGTTCTGGCTCGGGCTCGGCATCACGGTGCTGATGTGGGCAGCGCTCGCGACCGCGTGGAACATCTCCGGAGGGCTGGCCGGCGGACTGTCACTCGGCCACGCTGCTTACTTCGGGGTCGGAGCCTATACGGCCACGCTGCTCTTCTTGCGATTCGGGATCAGCCCGTACTTCGGCCTGCTGGCGGGCGCCGTGCTGGCCGGCGCGCTCGGCGCCGCGATCGGCGCGATCACCCTGCGCCTGCGTGGGCCCTTCTTCGTGCTCGCCACGCTGGCGTTCGGCATCGTCGTGCACATCGCGGCGGTGAACTGGCGTGACCTGACCCGCGGTGCCGCCGGTCTGCTGCTGCCGTTCGGCGGCGGGGCGCGGAACATGCTGTTCGCCGGCGTCGCGCCCTACTGGTACTTGGGCCTGGGACTGCTGGCGCTGACACTGGGCGTGACGCTGGCGATCCGCCGGTCGCCGCTCGGCTACTACTTAGTGGCGCTGCGCGAGGACGAGGACGCGGCGCGAGCGCTCGGAGTCAAGGTGGTGCGCTGCAAGGTGGCGGCGAGCGCGATCTCGGCGGCACTGACCGCCTGCGCCGGAGCGTTCTACGCCACCTACATCCAGTACATCGACCCCTCGAGCACCACGCAGTTCGAGATCTCGGTGCAGATCGCGCTCATCGCCATCGTCGGCGGGATCGGCACCACCTTCGGGCCGGCGCTGGGGGCGTTGGTGGTGGTGCCGCTCGGTGAGATCCTGCGCGCCTCGCTCGGCGGCGGTCCGGCACTGATGCTCTACGGGCTCATGCTGATCGTCATCGTGCTGGCTGCACCGAACGGAGTGATCGGCCTGCTGCAGCGGCTGCTCTCCATGATGCGCTCAGGCGCGCGGCGGCGGGCGACCACACGAAGGAGCCGCGGCCATGCTTGAGGTGCAGGGGGTCACGGTCGACTTCGACGGCCTGCGCGCGGTGGACGCCGCCTCCTTCCGGGTCGACGAGGGTTGCATCGTCGGCCTGATCGGCCCGAACGGCGCGGGCAAGACGACGCTGTTCAACACGGTCACCGGCATGATCCGGCCCTCGGCGGGCACGGTGCGCTTCGCGGGGCGCGACCTCGCCCGGCTCGATCCCGCCGACCGGAGCCGGTTGGGCATCGCCCGCACCTTCCAGATCGTCAAGCCCTTCGGCGGTCTGAGCGTGCGCGACAACGTGCTGGTGGGCGCGCTGACCCGCGGCCAGGCAGTGGCGGAGGCACGCCGCACGGCTGAGGCCACGCTCGAGCGGCTGACCATGACGCACTTGGCCGACGCTCTCGCCGCCAGCTTGCCACTCGCGCTGCGCAAACGGCTGGAGGTCGCGCGGGCGCTGGCGACCGGGCCGCGGCTGCTGCTGCTCGACGAGATCATGGGCGGGCTCAACCCTACCGAGGTCAACGAGACGCTGACGCTGATCCGGGCGCTCAACGCCGAGGGCCTGACGTTCCTGATCATCGAGCACAACATGCACGCCATCATGCAGATCGCGGAGACGGTGCTGGTGCTGAACCAAGGCCGCCTCATCGCCGAGGGCGAGCCGGCTGCGATCACCCGCGATCCTCAGGTCATCGCCGTCTACCTAGGAGAGCCGCTTGAGCCTGCTTGAAGTCACCGACCTCGCCGTCGCGTACGGCGACATGATCGCGCTCGAGGACGTGTCCATCGAGGTCGCAGCCGGCGAGACCGTCACCGTCCTGGGCGCCAATGCCGCCGGCAAGACCACGCTGCTGCGGGCGATCTCCGGACTGGTGTCTGCACGGCGCGGCAGCATCCGGTTCGACGGCGAGCCGCTCCTCGCGGTGCCGTCGCACGAGCGGGTCGCCCGCGGCCTGGGGCTGGTCCCCGAGGGGCGGCTGGTGTTCCCGTTCTTGTCAGTCGAGGACAACCTGCGCCTGGGCGCCTTCACGCCCAAGGCGCGCTCCCGGGCCGATGCGACGCTGGAGCGCGTCTATGCGATGTTCCCGCGCTTACCTGAGCGGCGCCGCCAGATGGCCGGCTCGCTCTCGGGCGGCGAGCAGCAGATGCTGGCGCTCGGACGCGGGCTGATGAGCTTACCCCGACTGCTGATGCTGGACGAACCGTCGCTGGGCCTCGCGCCCATCCTGGTGCAGGAGGTGATGCAGCAGGTGGCTGCGATCCGCGACGAAGGGGTGACGGTGCTCATCGTCGAGCAGAACGTGCACCAGACCTTGAAGCTGGCCGACCGTGGCTACGTGCTGGAAAACGGCCGGCTGACTCTCCAGGGCGCAGCGTCGGAGCTCGCGGCTTCGGACGAGGTGCGCAGGGCTTACCTCGGACTGTGAGCCGCTCGCGCGCCAGACCGGCGGAGTCCAGCCGGCCTGGCCCCGCTGAACTGGCCGCAGCGGCCGCGCAGCGAGCGGCTCAATCCGGCCGGTACTCCAGCGCGTCGACCGGGTCGTAACGCAAGCCCTCCTGCTCGAAGCGGCGCATGTAGTCGGTCATGTAGCGGATCACCGCATCGACGATCTTCGCGCCCTTCTCGGGCGTGCCCTTCTCCGCTGCGCCACTCGCGCCGTAGCCGGTGATCTCGTCGAAGGTCCAGATCTCCTTCACGAAAGGATCGAGGCGCGTAGGGACCTGACCGCGCGCATGCTCCATGTGCATCAGTTCGGGGAACAGCGCCAAGCCGATCGAGGTCTCGACCTCGCCGGCGTGGCCCCAGCCCGACCAGACCTCGAAGGTGTCGGCGGGCAGCATCTGCGCCAGGATCGTCCACCAGTCGAACACCGCCAGCGACATCTCCGGGTGGCGCACCTTGACGTCGCGGGCCGCGATCTCGGCGCACGGGATGTTGCCGTCGTGCCCGTTGAGGATCAGCACCTTGCGGAGGCCCCAGTGGTGCAGCGACTCGAGCACCTCGCTGATCACGCGTATCTGCGTCTCGTTCGTGAGCGTGACGTTGATCGGCTTGTGGCGGTAGTGGGTGCTCATGCCCAGGTAGTAAGGCGGTAAGACGAAGGTCTTCTCGCACTGCTCGGCGATCTTCACCGCCAGCGCGTGCGAGGTGAGTCCGTCTGTACCGAAGGGCATGTGATCGCCGTGGCTCTCGCACGCGCCGATGGGCACGATCGCGGTATCGAAGCCGCTCTCGGCGAACGAGCGGGTGTTCATCTCCTCGAGCCTCACCGTGCGCATGGTCGACATTCCCTTCTTGACGAGACATCGGCCGGCGCGGAGGCGCGCCGTCCACACCCCAGGAGTATAGATGATGTCCGGAACGTCACCCGGCGGCCTTCTGAGGCAGCTGCACGGCGGCGCCCGCCGGCCCGGCGCCGCCGGCCTCACGGCCGGTAGGGCACCGGGCGGCACAGCGCCTCGAGATTCGCCGGCGGGGTGCCAGCCGGGATCTCGCAGCCGCCATTGACCATGTACGGGTTGCCAACCTGCTCGTAGGCCGCTTCCACGGCTCGCGCGATCGCCGCGGGCGAGCCGTTCCTGAGAACGGTGACGGGGTCGAGGTTGCCGGTGATCACCACCCGCGGGCCGACGGCCTCACGCACCGCGGCCAGGTCGACCAGATGATCGACGTCGACGACGTCGACGCGTAGGTCAGCGATGCCTGGAAGCAGGTGGGTGAGGTTGCCGCAGATGTGCAACTTCGCAAACGCCCCCATGGCTTGGATGGCCTGCACCAGTCGCTTCTCGCGAGGCTGGATCAGGCGCTCATAGGTGCGCGGGTCGATCTGGCTGGCGACGGCGTCGCCGATGCCGATGGTGTCGGCGCCGGCGTCGACCTGCGCGCGGGCGAACGCGATGCCCGTCTCGACGCAGGCGTCCATCAGCTCACCGGCGAAGGCCGGATCGTCCATCAGATCGAGCATGAAGGTCATCACGCCGCGCAAGTTGGCGGCCTCGGCGGCGGGGCCCTCCACCCAGCCCAGCAGCGAGTAGGCGCCCGCATGGCGCTGCGCGTAGAGCTCCACCGCCTCGATGCGATCGAGCATCCGCGCCGAGCGCCGGGGTTCGGGCGTGGGTAGTGCGGAGAGGTCCTTGCTGCCCGCGAGCGGGTGCGTCGAGCGCGGCGGGCCGTCGGCGACGAACGTCACCTCGCCGCCGAAACCCTGCGTCTCGCGGTAGGGGTCGGATATGCAGCTGAGCTGGTCGACGCCGAACGCCTCGGCGCAGCGCACGTTGGCCTCCACCAGCACGCGGTGGTCGGCGGCGAAGCGACCGTAGTCCGATCCTATGAACTCGGCGGCGAACTGCATCAGGATCGGGGTCCGGGGCAGGTGATCGACGGCTCTGCCCTGCATCACCCCGAGGTAGCGCTCGAAGGCGTTCATGTGCGCTCCGTTCAGTCGGCCCCGCGGCCGTGCCGCTCCTAGCCTACCCGGCTCGGCAACACTGCGGCCGCTTCGAGTCCATCACGGGTTGACCGCCTACCGCGAGCGTTGCATGCTGCCGCATGCTGCCGTCACCGCGCCGCCCCGATCCTGTCGCCCTGGTGCTCTTCGCCGTCTGCGTGCTGCTGGGATCGGGCAACTTCCTGGCCGTGCGCTTCTCCAACCTCGAACTGCCGCCGCTCTGGGGTGCCGGGCTACGCTTCAGCCTGGCGGGCGTCGCCTTTCTGGCGATCGCCGCCGCGGCGCGCAGGCCATGGCCGCGGGGGCCCGCGCTCATCCGCACGGTGAGCTTCGGGCTGCTCAACTTCGGCGTCTTCTTCGCGCTCATGTACTGGGCGCTGCTGCACGTCACCGCCGGCGTCGCCACCATCGTGCTGGCGACAGTGCCGCTGGTGACCCTGTTCCTCGCGGTCGCGCAGCGGCTCGAGCGCTTCCGCGTGCGCGCCCTGATCGGCGGCCTCGCCGCCCTGTTCGGCATCGGCTGGCTGGCCTTCTCACCGGTGGCCCTCGACGTGCCCCTGCTGCCGCTGCTGGCGCTGCTCGGCGCCTCGCTGGCGATCGGCCAGAGCCTGATCCTCGGCAAGCGCGTCAGCGGCACCTTCCCGCCGGTCACCAACGCGATCGCCATGACGGCCGGAGCCGCGCTGCTGCTGATCGCCTCGCGCGCCGTCGGTGAGCCGTGGATCTGGCCACAGCTGCCCGAAGCGCGCTGGGCCCTGCTCTACCTGGTGCTCTTCGGCTCCATCACCCTGTTCGCGCTCACGCTCCTGCTGATCCGCCGCTGGGCGCCCTCGGCCACCAGCTACGCCTTCGTGGTGATGCCCGTCAGCACGCTACTGCTCGAGGGGTGGCTGCTCGGCGTCCCGGTCACGACCGCAGCCCTCGTCGGCGCCGGCCTGGTGATGGTCGGGGTGTGGTTCGGGGCGTTGGCGCCGGATAGCCGCGCCAGAGCCACCGCGCCGCCGAGGCCGGCATCAGCGAAACCGCCGAGGCCGAGCGAGTAGAGGAGCGACTCGACGGGCACGACAGTGCGCTCGGCGCCGTGCCGGAGCGGCGTTTGAGGGCGCCATGGTCAGGTGTTGACCCAGCGGTGCTCGCGGTGCATGCTGCCGCATGGAGCCGCCACCGCGTCGCCCCGATCCCATCGCGCTGCTGCTCTTCGCGGCCTGCGTGCTGCTCGGGTCGGCAAACTTCCTCGCCGCGCGGGTCTCGAACCTCGAGCTGCCGCCGCTGTGGGGGGCGGGGCTACGTTTCGGCGTCGCGGCCACCGTCTTCATGGCGATCGCGGCCGCGGCACGCCGGCCCTGGCCTCGCGGGTCGGCGCTGACGCGCACGGTGGGCTTCGGGCTCCTCAACTTCGGCGTCTTCTTCGCGCTCGTCTACTGGGCGCTCCTGCACGTGACCGCCGGGTCCGCGACCATCGTGCTCGCGTCCGTCCCACTGCTGACCCTCTTCCTCGCGGTCGCGCAGCGGCTCGAGCGCTTCCGCGCCCGCGCGCTCTTCGGTGGCGTGGCCGCGCTGCTCGGCATCGCCTGGCTCGGCTTCGCACCGGGCGCGCTCGCGGTGCCGTTGCTGCCGCTGCTGGCGGTGGTCGCCGCCGCACTGGCTGTAGCGCAGAGCCTGATCCTCGGCAAGCGCATCAGCGGCGCCTTCCCGCCGGTCACGAACGCGATCGGCATGACGTGCGGTGCCGTGTTGCTGCTCGTCGCGTCGCTCGTAGCCGGAGAGCAGTGGACTTGGCCGCAGGTGGCCGCCACGCGCTGGGCGCTGCTCTACATGGTGCTGTTCGGTTCTGTCGCCCAGTTCGCGCTGATACTCCTCCTGATCCGCCGCTGGGCGCCCTCGGCCATCTCCTACGGGTTCGTGGTCATGCCCGTCAGCACGCTGCTGCTCGAGGCGTGGCTGCTCGGAGTGCCGATCACGCTCGCGGCGCTGATCGGTGCTGGACTGGTGATGGTGGGCGTGTGGTTCGGGGCCTTGGCGCCAGACGGCCGTGCCGGCGCAGCTGTGCCGCCGAGACCGGCGCCCGTCCAACCGCTGGAGCCGAGCGAGTAACGAAGCGACTCGACGGGCACGACACCACCAGAACCCGCGCACCTCCACGTGCGCGAGTCAGGCCGAGCGGGCGGCTTCCCACACCGCGAGCGCCTCGTCGACCAGCTCCGGCTCGCCGGCGAAGGTCGCGAGGCCCGGTGCCCGGACCCAGTCGGCTGGCGCGTTGGCGAACACGATCGTGCCGCCGGCCTCGCGCACCAAGGCGATGCCGGCGGCGACGTCCCACGACTTGAGGCCGAACTGCCAGAAGAGGTCGCTGCGGCCGGCCGCGAAGGCACAGAAGTCGTGGCAGCAGGCGCCGCTCGAACGAACACCGGCGGCGCGGCGCGCGAGCTCGAAGTACACCCGTTGGTCGACCGCGGCGTGGGCGGACGCCGAACTGAAGTTGGTGCCGATGAGCGCGTTCGCCATGGCCCGCGGTTCGGGCCGTTGCAGACGCTCCCCCTCGCGCCAGGCGCCTTTGCCCGTCACAGCCCAGTAGACGGCGTCGTCGACCGAGTCGTAGATCACGCCCAGGACGCTCTCACCGGCCACCACCAAGCCGATCGACACGCAGAAGCCGCGGTAGCCGCGCACGAAGTTGTGCGTGCCGTCGATCGGGTCGATCACCCAGGTGACGTCGCCGGCGACGTCCTCGTCGAGTCCCTCCTCACCCACGAAGCCGGCCTCGGGCACCAACTCGCGCAGCGCCACCACCAGGCGGCGCTGCACCTCGGCGTCGGCGAAGGTGACCATGTCGCCTGGAGTGGTCTTGGTCGAGGTGCCCAAGTCGCCGGCGCCCG
>SKMG01000026.1 GCA_007121175.1 Trueperaceae bacterium
ACGTCGTCCTCGAGGAGCTCGCGCTCCCACGGGTCGGCCGGGCGCACGCTCTCGGCCTCGTCGCGCTCGCCGCGGATGACTTCCTGGATGCGCTTGATGATCGTCTCGGGCGTGATGCCGTGCTCGGCGTTGTAAGCGAGCTGCCTGCTGCGCCGCCTGTCGGTCTCGTCGATCGCGGCGCGCATCGCGTCGCTCACCGTGTCGGCGTACAGGATCACCTCGCCCGAGACGTTGCGCGCGGCCCGGCCGATGGTCTGGATGAGTGAGCGCTCGCTGCGCAGGAAGCCGGTCTTGTCGGCGTCGAGGATTGCGACCAGCGACACTTCGGGCAGGTCGAGCCCTTCTCGCAGCAGGTTGATGCCGACCAGCACGTCGAAGTGACCGAGCCGCAAGTCGCGGATGATCACCTGGCGCTCCACGGCGTCGATGTCGGAGTGCATGTAGCGGACGCGCACGCCCTGCTCAGCCAAGTACTCGGTGAGGTCCTCCGCCATCTTCTTGGTGAGCGTGGTGACCAAGGTGCGCTCCTTGCGCTCGGTCCGCTCGCGCACCGCGAACAGCAGGTCGTCGATCTGACCGCGACTAGGCCGCACCGAGACCGCCGGATCGACCAAGCCGGTCGGTCGGATCACCTGCTCCGCGACCTGATCGGAGAGCCCCAACTCCTGCGCGCCGGGCGTGGCCGAGACGAACACGACCTGTCCGACGCGCGCGAGGAACTCCTCCTCGGTCAGCGGCCGGTTGTCGAGCGCCGCGGGCAACCGGAAGCCGTAGTCGACCAGCGTCTGCTTGCGTGCCCGGTCGCCGTTGTACATCCCGCGGATCTGCGGCAGCATCACGTGCGACTCGTCGAGGAACACCATGGCGTCTTCGGGCAGGTAGTCGAGCAGCGTGTAGGGCGGCACGCCGGGCCGGCGGCCGTCGAGGTAGCGCGAGTAGTTCTCGATGCCGCCGCAGTACCCGAGCGTCCGCAGCATCTCGAGGTCGTAGTTGGTGCGTTCGCGCAGCCGCTGCTGTTCGAGCAGCTTGCCGATCGACTCGAAGTACGCCAACCGCTCGACGAGGTCGGCCTCGATGCTGTGAATCGCCGGCTGCAGCTTGTCGAAGGGGGTGACGTAGTGCTTGGCGGGGAAGATCGTGGTGCTCTCGAGCTCGCGCCTCACGTCCCCCGTGACGGGATCGATCAGCGTGATGCGGTCGATGTCGTCACCCCACAGTTCGACGCGTACCGGGGCCTCCTCGTAGGCCGCCCAGATCTCGATCACGTCGCCTTTGACGCGGAAGCGCCCAGGGGCGAGCTCGACGTCGTTGCGCTCGTACTGCTGGGTGACGAGCCGCGACAAGATGGCGTCGCGCGGCACCGACGCGCCGGTCGCGAGCAGCACGTTGAGCTTCTGGTACTCGTCGGGCGCGCCCAGGCCGTAGATCGCCGACACCGACGCCACCACGATCACGTCAGGGCGCGTGAGCAGGCTGCGGGTGGTCGAGTGGCGCAGCCGCTCGAGCTCCATGTTGATGTTGGCGTCTTTCTCGATGAACAGGTCGCGAGCCGGCACGTACGCCTCGGGCTGGTAGTAGTCGTAGTAGCTGATGAAGAACTCCACCGCCGCGCTGGGGAAGAGGTCGCGGAACTCAGCCGCGAGCTGCGCGGTGAGGATCTTGTTCGGCGCCAGCACCAGCGCCGGCCGGCCGGTCGCCTCGATCAGGCGCGCCATGGTGTGGGTCTTGCCCGATCCGGTGACGCCGAGCAGCGTCTGGAAGCGCAGCCCGGACGTCATCCCGTCGGCGAGCGCCGCGATCGCCGCGCCCTGGTCACCGCGCGGCTGGAAAGGTGAGACGACCTCGAGCGGCATCGGACCATGCTAGCCCGTGTGCATGGCTGCATGGGTCGCCGCACCGCCGCGGTAGCATGACGCCCTCGTTCGGCACACCACCTCGAGGAGGTTTCACCATGCCCGTACGCAAGAGCACCGGTACCTGGCGCGGCTCGCTCAAGGAAGGCGACGGTTCGATCAGGCTCGGCAGCGGCGCCTTCGAGGGGCCGTACTCGTTCGCTTCGCGCTTCGAGGAGGGAACGGGCACCAATCCCGACGAGTTGGTGGCGGCCGCCCATGCCGGCTGCTTCTCGATGCAGCTCGCTGCGAGCCTCACCGAGGCCGGCTTCGTGCCGGCGGAGGTGCAGACCGAGGCGAACGTCCACCTCGGTCGCGACGACGGCAAGGCCGCGATCACCAAGATCGTGCTGGTGTGCCGCGCTCAGGTCGCGGCCGTGGAGCCGGAGGTCTTCGCAGAGCACGCCGAAGCGGCCAAGAACGGCTGCATCATCTCGCGGGCGCTGTCGGCGGTACCGATCGAGCTCGACGCGCAATTGGTGTAGACCGGTAGCCGCCAGCGCCCGCGCTGTCGGCGGTGCCGATCGAGCTCGACGCGCAACTGGTGTAGACCGCTTCAGGCCGGCTGCTGCGCGCTGCGGAACTGCGTTTCGAAGAGGTCGCGGTAGAGGCCGCCGGTGGCCAGCAGCGCTCGGTGATCGCCGGTCTGCACCACCTTGCCGCGCTCGAGCACCACGATGCGGTCGGCGCTGATGACCGTCGAGAGCCGGTGCGCGATGACGAAGGTCGTGCGCCCGCGCATGAGGCGCTCGAGCGCGATCTGCACGAGCGCCTCGGACTCGGAGTCGAGCGAGGAGGTGGCCTCGTCGAGGATCAGCACGCGAGGGTCCTTCAGCAGTGCGCGGGCGATGGCGATGCGTTGGCGTTGGCCGCCGGAAAGCGTGACGCCGCGCTCACCGACGAGCGTGTCGTAGCCCTCGGGGAACTCGCGGATGAAGCCGTCGGCGTTCGCTGCCGTGGCGGCCGCGACCACGGCCTCGTGGCTGGCTGCGGGGACCGCGTAGCGGACGTTGTCGCGGATCGTACCGGAGAACAGCAGGCTCTCCTGCGGCACGATGCCGACATGACGCCGCAGCCCGTCCGTGGCGAGCTCGCGCAGGTCGATGCCGTCCATCAGGATGCGTCCTTGCTGCGGGTCGAAGAAGCGCGGGATCAGCGTCACGAGGGTGGTCTTGCCGGCGCCGGAAGGGCCGACCAGCGCTACGACCTCGCCTGGCGAGACGTGCAGGTCGATGCCATCGAGCACCCACTCGTCGCCGCGGTCGCCGTAGCGGAAGCGCACGGCCTCGAAGCGCACCTCGCCTCGCACGTCGCGCCAGGGGCGTGGCGAAGCGGGCTCGGGGAGATCGCTGCTGGTGCTCAGGAGCTCGAAGATGCGCTTGGAGGCGCCGATCGCCTCCTGGATCTGGCTGTAGAGGCCGGTGAAGGTGCCGATCGAGCCGGCGACGATCACCGTGAGCAGCAAGAAGGTGATCAGCGTGCCGGGCGCCAGCGTGCCGGCGAGGGCTTGCTGACCGCCGTACCAGAGCACCACGCCGATGCCCGAGAACATCGCCAGGATCACCGTGGGGATGAAGAACGCGCGCACCCGAGCGCGCCGCACGGCCGAGACGAACGACGTGTCGATGGCGCGCGCATAGCGTGCGGCTTCGTACGACTCGGCGGTGAACGACTGCACGATGCGTATGCCGACCAGGGCCTCCTCGGCATTGGCGTTCGCCGCGGCGACCTCGTCCTGGAATGCCGTGCTGAGGCGCCGCAGGCGGCGGCCGAAGACGGCGGTGGCGACGATCACGGCCGGTAGGATCGCCAGCATCACCAGCGTGAGCTGAGGGCTGATCACGAACAGCACGGTCACGCCAGCGAAGAGCGAGACGCCCTGGTTGACGAACTGGGCGACCGCCTGAGACACCGCGGCCTGCACCGTCGAGACGTCACTGGTGAGGCGCGAGGTGATCTCGCCCGTCTTGCGGCGCTCGAAGAAGTGCAGCGACAGGCCGAGTACGTGCTCGAAGAGGCGCTTGCGCAGGTCGGCCACCACCGCCTCGCCGACGTAGCCGAGCTGGTAGACGCGCACGTAGTTGAAGAAGGCCTGTACCAGGAAGACGGCTGCCAGCACCAGTCCGATACGGTTGAGCGCGCCGGGCGTCGCCTCACCAGCGGCGCCCGCCACCGCGCCGCCAGCTGCGCCGGCATCAGCGCCGACACCCTGCAGCAAGCTGTCGAGACCCCCTTCGACCCGGACGCCGAAGGCGGTGTTGAACAGGTCGCCGACGATGACCGGGAACGCCACCCCGAGCAGGGCGGCGACGCCGGAGGCCGCGACGCCCAGCCAGAGGCGGGTCCGGTACGGGCGCGTGACGCCCCAGAGGCGCTGGAGTTGGCGCCAGTCGAAGCTCGCGTCGGGGTCATCAGCCCGCCCTCGGTGGCGCATGCGGCAGTGTACCGGAGCGGCGGCGTCATCGAGGGTGCGCTGCGGACGCGCCGGCGAGGCGGGGCACGCAACCCGAGCCAGCAGGCTGAAGCCGGCTCGCCGAACCAGCTGGTGGTGCAGCGGGTGCTCAGAACAACGCCGGCTCCGAGCGCCGCGCGATGAGCGCCAGCACTTCATCGGGCTCGACGGGAGAGCCCAGCAGGAAGCCCTGGAGCCGCGCGCAGCCGAGCTCGGTCATGACACGTCGCTGGGCTTCGGTCTCGACGCCTACCGCCACGACTTCGGCGCCTCGCGCATGCGCCAGGGTGATGAGCGATCGCGCGCCGTCCAGGGCGCGCCCGTCAACCGAGGCGTGGGCGACCAAACGGGGACCGAGCTTGATGAGATCGAAGGGGAGCTCGATCAGCGGCGCGAGCAGCGTGTCGGTCACGTCGATCCGGTCGAGAGCCACGCGCACGCCCCGCGCTCGGAGACCGTCCAGGATCGACCGTAGCTTAGAGATGTCGTCGAAGGGCCCGCTGGCCGCGACCTCGAGCTCGAGGCGTCGCGGATCGAGCATGCCGGCGTCGAGCGCGGCAACGATCGTCGAGAGGAAGCCGGTGCGCAGCAGCAGGCCGGCCCGCGCGTTGTAGCCCAGCTGCAGCGGCCTGGTGTGGACGTCGCTGAGGCGCTGCAGCTGCAGGCACGACGCTTCGAAGCTCCAGTCGAGGCAAC
>SKMG01000015.1 GCA_007121175.1 Trueperaceae bacterium
ATCGCCGGTAACTGGAAGATGCACACCACCCCGAGCACGGCCGCACAGTGGATGCGCTCGCTGCTCGAGGACCTCACCGAGCGCGACCTCAGCCGCGTCGAGCTGGTCCTCAACGTGCCACATACGCACCTGGCCGTGCTGGCGCCGATCACTGAGGAGACGCACGTCGCGCTCGGGGCGCAGGACGTCTCGGCCCACATCGAGGGTGCCTACACCGGTGAGGTGTCGGCGGCGATGCTGGCCGACGTCGGCGCGACGTACTGCATCGTCGGCCATTCCGAGCGCCGCGAGTACCACTTCGAGGACGACGCCCTGGTGCGCGCCAAGGTGCAGGCCTGCCGAGCGGCCGGCCTGGTGCCGATCCTGTGCGTCGGGGAGCTCGAGGCCCAGCGCGCTTCCGGCGAGCACGAGGCCACCGTGATCCGCCAGCTCGGCGGGGCGCTCGACGGCGTCGACGTCGAACGCGGCTCAGACCTGGTCATCGCTTACGAGCCGGTCTGGGCGATCGGCACCGGCAAGACCGCCACCGCCGACGACGCCCAGGCGATGGGCGCGGTGGTGCGGAGCTTCCTCAAGGGGCGCTACGGGCCAGTCGCCGACGAGATGCGCCTGCTCTACGGCGGCAGCATGAAGCCCGAGAACGCCGCCGAGTTGCTCGGCAAGCCCGACGTCGACGGTGGGCTGATCGGCGGCGCGAGCTTGAAGCGCGACCAGTACCTGGCCATCGCCGCGGCCGCTCAGTGATCCCTGACGGCCGCGCCGGCCCCGACCCGGCCGACGCGCCGGCAACGCTCGACGCGGCGACCAGGGGGGACAGCGGCACGGTCGACGCCACCACCACGGTCGACGCCGCGGAGCTGTACGCCGAGGCCGCCGCCGCGGCGCCGGCCCTGCTCGATGCGGTCCGAGCCCGCTACACGGCCGCAGGTGCCGATGCCCTGCTGGTGACGGCGCCGGCCAACGTGCGCTACCTCTCGGGCTTCACCACCCCGGCCGACGGCCGCGTGCTGGTCAGCAACGACGGAGCCTGGCTGCTGACCGACGACCGCTACACGGTGCAGGCCGCCGACGAATCATGGATCGTCGAACAGGTCATCGCGCGCGACTGGCTGCCGCGCGTCGCGGAGCTGGTATCGGGTCAGACGCTGGCTTTCGAGGCCGAGCACCTGACGGTGGCGCAACGGGGCGCGCTCGAGCAGCACCTGCAACGAGCCGCTGTCCCCACCGAGGGGCTGCTGCGTCCGCTGCGGATGCGCAAGCGCGCCTTCGAGATCGCCTGGCTGCGCGAGGCTGCGCGCCTCACCGATGACGTATTGACCCGCGTGGTCGCCGAGACCTTGCTCCCTGGCGTCCGCGAGCTCGACGTCGCCCTCGAACTCGAGCGTGCCTTGCGTGCGGCAGGCGCCGACGGCACGTCGTTCGAGATCATCGTGGCCTCCGGACCGCGCAGTGCGATGCCGCACGGGGTCGCCTCGACGCGCCCGATCGAGGCCGGCGAGCTGGTCACCATCGACCTCGGCGCACGCTTGTCTGGCTACCACTCCGATCTGACCCGCGCCTTCGGCGTCGGCCGGATCCCGCAACCGTTACGAGACTGGTACGACGCGGTGCTCGCCGCCCAACGAGCAGCACTCGCCGCGCTGGCTCCTGGCGTTACCGGACAGGCGGTCGACGCCTTGGCGCGCGAGCGTCTCGCGGAGTTCGGCTTGTCCGAGCACTTCACGCATTCGCTCGGCCACGGCACCGGGCTGGAGATCCACGAGGGGCCCTCGCTCAGCAGCCGCTCGAGTGACACGCTGGAACCCGGTATGGTGGTCACCGTCGAGCCGGGCGTGTACCTCCCGGGCCAGGGCGGCGTGCGTATCGAAGACCTGGTCCTGATCACCACAGACGGGCACGAAGTCTTGTCGCACAGCCCGAAGGGCTACCCCGAGGTCGGCTGAACGACCGCATCGACGAAGCCCCGTGCCGCCGCCAGGAGTTCCGCGACGGCGGCGTCGTCCGGGCCTTCCGCATACACCCTGAGGAGCGGTTCGGTACCGGACGCGCGCAGCATGACCCAGCGGTCGTCGCCGAGATTGAGCTTCACACCGTCCCGGCGCTCGACCGAGGCCAGCGGGCGGCCCGCGAAGTGCTCGGGATCGTGTTCGAGGCGTGCCAACACCCGCCGCAACTCGTCCGGGTGATCGAGCCTGAGGTCGAGACGGTCGAAGGCGTGGCGCCAACGCGCCTCGCGCTCGAGCTCCGCGAGCCGCTCCGGCAGCGGCACGCCGCCGAGCGCCAGGGTCTCGGTCACCAGCAGCGCGCTCAGGATGCTGTCGCGCTCGGGGATGTGACCACAGACGCCGAAGCCGCCGGACTCCTCGCCGGCCACCATCACGCCGCCCCGCAGCAGTTCCTCGACCAGGTACTTGAAGCCGACCGGCGTCTCGACGACCTGCCGTCCGCGCGAGCGCGCGAGCCGTTCGACGAGGCGCGAGACGGTCACGGTCTTCACCACCCGCCCGGGCGTGCCGCGGCGATCGAGGTGATCGAGCAGCAGCGCCAGCACGGCGTGGGCGGTCCACGGTGCGGCTCCGGCTGGCACCACTGCGAGCCGATCGCCGTCGCCATCGCTGGCGACGCCGAGCGCGCCGACTGCATCGGCGCTGGCCAGCTCCCTGGTCAACGCGCCCAGGGTGGCCGGGATGGGCTCCGGCGGGGAGCCGCCGAAGGTCGGATCGGGTGCCGCGCGCAGCGGCTCGACCTGCCACGGCAGTTCCGCCCAGCGCGCAAAGCCTGCGATCCAGCCGGCCGCCGCTCCGTGCATGGCGTCGTGGACCAGCCGGCCGCGCCAGCCGAGCAGCACGTCCAGGTCGAGGAGGCCGCGCAGGTGCCGGTAGTACGCCTCGCGCACGTCGAAGCGCTCGGCGTCGCACTGCACGCGCGGCGCCTGGGGCTCGTCGGGCAGCGCCGCCGTGCGCGCAGCCACGTCGTGATACGTGGCTTCGGTGGCCGTGCCTCCGTACGCCTGCTTCAGCTTCAGGCCGTGGTCCGGTGCAGGGTTGTGCGAAGCGGTCAGCATCACGCCGCCGACGGCGCCGAGCTCGCGGACGGCGAAGCTCAGGACCGGCGTCGGGAGCGGCCCCTGGTGGACCGCTACCGGGAGCCCGAGGTCTTGCAGCACGTCAGCGGCCGCCGCCTGGAACATCGGTCCACCGAAGCGGGTGTCGTGAGCGACCAGCACCAGCCCAGCCTTCGTGTCCAGCAAATGCTGTCCGTAGGCGCGTGCGACGCGGCGCACGCGCGCCACCGTGTACCCGTCCGCGATCCGGTCTCTCCATCCGTCGGTTCCGAAGACGATCGTCGTCATGCGATGGCGCGCAGACTAGCACGCCCAGCGGTTACCCTCGTGCTCGACATGACCGGTGCCAACGCAGTCGCGAACGTCCCCGCAGGGCTGGTCGTCAAGTACGGCGGCAACGCCATGACCGACCCGATCGAGCGGCACGCGGTGCTCGCCGACGTCCGCGAGCTCGCCGCCCGAGGCACGCCGCCCGTGCTGGTCCACGGCGGTGGGCCGGCCATCGCCGCGGAGCTCGCGGCGGCCGGCATCGCTAGCCGCTTCGAGCGCGGACTGCGCGTCACGACGCCCGAGAGCCTGCCGGTGGTCGAGCGGGCCATCACGCTGCTCGGCAAGAGGCTCGCCGGCGAGCTGGGCGACGCCGTGGCGCTCACCGGGCGCGATGCCCGCCTGCTGATCGCCGAGCGGGTCGATCCGGCTCTGGGCGAGGTCGGCACCGTGCGCCAGGTTCGCGCCTCGTTGCTACAGCTGCTGCAGGGCGCGGGCCTGGTGCCGGTCGTCGCCTGCCTGGCGGTCGACGTCGACGGGTCGCCGCTCAACGTCAACGCAGACGACGTGGCGGGTGCCGTCGCCGCGGCGCTCGGGCTCCACTGCGTGTTCCTGACCAACGTGCCAGGCGTCCTCGACGACGTTCGCGACCCAGGATCGCGCATCCCGAGCCTCAGCCGGGCGCAGGTCGCAGAGCGCATCGCCGACGGGCGGATCGCCGGCGGCATGATCCCCAAGGTGGAGGCCGCGCTGGCCGCGGTCGCTCGTGGTGCCCCCGCCGCCGTCATCGCCGACGGCCGCATGGGCGGCGAACTGGCCCGGGTGGCCGAGGGCAGGGCCGGCACCCGGCTCCTCCCTTGAGCGCCGTCACCGTTTCGTAAGTGGACGACCACTATCCTCCGGACATACGACGACGCCGTCCCGGATCGGGACTGACTCACGCCACCGCGCCGCGTCGCCGAAGGGAGGATGCCGTGAACCACCTCATCGCCGACATCAGCACCGACAGCCTCAGGCGACTCGCGGCGGCGCTGGAGGCCAAGCTGATCGCCGGACGGGCTCGCGCCGACGACATCGAGGCGTACATCCGGGTCCAGTGGGAGATCGCCGACCGGGAGCTCGGCCGCGACACGAACCTCATCGACCCTCGCGATTAGGCCGCGCCCGGCGTCGCGCTCGCGGCGCAGCGAGCTCGGCAGCCGACGCGGTCCATCGCGGCTTCGTCCAACCTGGGTGTCGCCGAGTCAGAGGGCAGCGTCGGGCCCGGCCAGTCTCCGACGCAGGGCCCTGAGCGTGGAACGAGGACCGTTGTTTCACATCAGCGCGGGCGAGGCTAGGCACGGCTCACTGTGCATGCTAGCCTGATGCCCAATGCATGTGCGACGTCTCATCTTCGCGTGCTGGTTGTCGTGTGCCGTCGTCGCAGCACCCTCAGCCTTCGCAGGTGAGATCGTCGTGGCCCCGGGTGACAACCTGTGGGATCTCGCGCGCGCGCACGACACCAGCGTCGCCGAGTTGATGGCCGCCAACGACCTGCGGAGCGAACGCCTGGCGCTCGGCCAGGTGCTGCGCCTGCCGAGTGCCGAACCGAGCATCAGCTACACCGTGCAGCCACAGGACACGCTCTACGCCATCGCTCGAGCGCACGGCGTCTCGGTCGAGGCACTGCAGGCCGCGAACGCGCTTGCAGGCGCGGTGATCCA
>SKMG01000048.1 GCA_007121175.1 Trueperaceae bacterium
CGGCATCGGCAGCGCCGCGGTCCTGTCCGAATGGCTCCAACGCGGTGCCGGTGAGCGCGACGCACGCGCCCACGCCGCCGCCCTCGACGCCCTCGGCGTGCAGCGCGGCGGCGGCGTGGGACGCGAAGTGCTGAGCCTCTCCGCCGCCTTCCTGGCGCACGACGCTGCCGCGGTGCTGCCGCTCCTGGCCGACGTTGTGCGCGCTCCGCGGCTGCAGGACGACACCTTCGAGGGCGTCCGGGCGCTGGCGCTGCAGGACCTCTCGGCCGCGCTCGACAACCCATCCCAACGCGCCGGCGAGGCGCTCATCGAGGCCTACTTCGCCAGCCCGCACGGCCGCAGCCCGCTCGGCCGCCGCGAGCACCTCGAGCGCCTCGGCGCCGAGAGCGTCCGGGACGACGCCGCACGCCGGCTCGGCCCGGAGGGCGCGGTGCTGGCGGTCGCCGGCGGCTTCGAAGCGGACGCCTTGGTCGCCATGCTCGCCCACACGTTCGGCGACTGGGTGGGGCAGACGCGACCGCTGCCGGACCCGGAGGTGCGTGAACCGCACCAGCGCAGTGTCGTGGCCGATACTGCCCAGGTCCACATCGGCATGGCGGCGCCGGCCGTGGGGCTCGGCGAGCCCGGCTGGTATCCGCAGCAGCTGGCCCTCGCCGTCCTCGACGGCAACATGGGCGCTCGCCTGTTCAGCGAGGTGCGCGAGAAGCGCGGCCTGGTGTACAGCGTCTCGGCCGCGACCCGGGTGGTGCGCGGGCACGCCTACCTGGCGGCGCGCGCCGGCACCACGCCAGAGCGCGCCGAACAGACCGTCGAGACCGTGGCCTCCGAGATCCGCAGGCTGCGCGACGGCGTCGAGCGCGACGAGTTCGAGCGCGCCGCCGTGCAGCTGCGCTCCTCGCTCGCGATGTCGGGAGAGGCCTCCGGCGCGCGGGCCTCGCGGCTCGCCAACGACGTGCTGCACCTCGGTCGGCCGCGCCTGCTCTCGGAAGTCGACGCGGCGCTCGCGGCGCTCAGCATCGACGACGTCAACGACCACCTCGCCAGCCAGCCCGAGCCGCGCTTCACCACGGTCACGCTCGGCCCGGTTCCGCCCTCGCCCGGAGCGGCGTCGTGAGCGTGCTCCGCGTCGACCAGCTGCAGCTCGACAACGGCCTGCGGGTAGTGGGCGAGCACAACCCGCGCTCAGCCTCGGTGGCGGTGGGCGTGGTGATCGAGACCGGCTCGCGGGACGAGCGACCGGAAGAGCACGGCGTCTCGCACTTCCTCGAGCACCTGTGCTTCAAGGGCGACGCGAACCGCAGTGGCCAGGACGTCTCGCGCGCCTTCGACGCCCTCGGCGCGCGCTACAACGCCTTCACCTCCGAAGAGCGCACGGTCTACTACGGCGCGGTGCTGCCCGAGGCCGGGCTCGAACTGCTCGAGCTGCTGTGCGCCATGCAGCGCCCGGCGTTGCGCTCCGAGGACATCGACCTCGAGCGTCAGGTGGTGCTCGAGGAGATCGCCATGTACGCCGACCGCCCGGACGCGGTGGTGTTCGAGCGCGGCGCCCGTGCGTACTTCGGCGAGCATCCCTTCGGTCGCGGCGTGCTCGGCACCGCAGCGTCGCTGCGGGGGCTCGACCGCGAGCGGGTGCTGGGCTACTGGCAGCGGCGCTACACGCCCGACAACCTGCTGGTGGTGTTCAGCGGCCGCTACGACTGGGACGCAGCGGTCCGCCTCTTGGACCGGACGACGCGCGACTGGGGAGGCACGGCTGCGCCGCGCGACCCGAGCCGGCCCACGGTCGCGAGCGGTCGCGAGCGGATGCAGAAGCCCGGCCTCACCCGCGCGCACGCGGCGCTGTTCGCGCCCGGCGTGGGACGCAGCGATCCGCGCCGCATCCCCGCGACGCTGCTGGCCCACACCATCGGTGACGACGACAACAGCGCACTGTTCTGGGCGCTGGTGGAGCCGGGCCTGGCGGACAGCGCGTCACTGTGGCACGATCCCTCGGACGGGTTCGGCAGCTTCCAGGGCTACGTCGGCTGCGTTCCGGAGGATCTCGAGCGGGTGCTCGAGGTGGCCGGCGCGGAGCTCGCTCGGATCCAGGCCGAGGGCGTAGCGGCGGACGCTTGGCGGCAGGCGCAGCGCAGCGTCGCGACCGGCCTGACCCTGCGTGGCGAGACGCCGATGGGGCGCTTGGTCTCGGTGGCGAACTCACTGCTCGACCGGGGGCGCGTGATGAGCGTGCCCGAGGTCGTCGACGAGGTGCTGCGCGCCGAGCTCGCCACGGGCGAGGCCCTGCTGGCGCAGCGGCCCTTCGACGAGCGCCTCACCTACGTGCTGGAACCAGCGCCGGAGGAGCCGGCGCGCTGACCGATCGGTGGGCGCCGAGCGCCGGCCACGCGTCGCGGGAGCGGACCGCGGACGGGTACATTGGTGGTATGGAGCGCGCGAGCTGCAAGCCGAACTCGCCCGGACCCGCGCCGACGGCCGGCGTCGAGCCGGCGGGGTGGCCCGCGTCCGCGCTCGGGATCGCGCTCGGGACCGCCCTCGCCCTCGCCGCCCTCGCTCTCGCCGCCGTCGCGGTCGCCGCGCTCGCCGGCACGGCGCTCGCGGGCTCGCAGACCAGCCCGTTCGCGGAGCTCAGCGTCACCGCCTACGGGGCGCAGCGCTTCGACTTGGCGACCGGCTTCACCGAGCTTTCCGACGGCGGCGAGGTGGTGGATCGTGGCAGCGGGCTGCGCCTGGAGGCTCCCTGGATCCGCTACGCCGAGGGAGCGATTCTCGAGGCCACCGATGCCCTCGTCTCCGGCACCTTCGGTGAGGTGTTCGCCCCGCGACTCTTGCTCGAGCTGTCAGAGCGGCGGCTGCATGCGGCGGGCGGCGTGACGCTCGTGACTCCGGCCGGCGAGGTCAGCGCGCAGACGCTGCGCTTCGACGCCGCCGACGGCTGGCTGCAGGCGCGCGGCGCGGTGACCGGCGAGACGCCTCAGCTCGAGGCCGCCGGCATCCTCGTCGATGTCGCGAGCGGGCGGATCGTGCTCTTGCCCCCCTACGTCTACACCGACGGTCCGGTCTCGCTGCGGGCCGACGCTCAGGGAGCGCCGCTGCAGCTGACACCGCGGCGCGACGACGACCTGGCCTTCGTCGGCTACGACGCCTCGACGTCGCTCGACGACGACGTGCGCCAACGGGTGCAGTCCGCGGACGGGGAGTGAACGCGCGGGGGCGCCGCAGCGCCCGCTGCCGGACCAGCCTGGCGGCGCTCGCGCTGCTCGCCTGGTCGGCCGTCGCGCAGGCGGAGACCTGCGCGGTCGTGCCGGGGGCCAGCGAGTTCACGATCGAAGACCTCGGGCGGGTGGTGTTCGAGGAGCTCGCCACCGACCGCGCGGCGCACAGCGTCTCCTTCGGAGGCGGCGTCTGCCTCGAGGTGGCGGGCGAGCGCATCACCATCCGGGCCGAGTCGCTGCAGGTGTCCGGGCTCGACGGCGAGCCGCGGGTCAGCGGCGAGGGGGCGCAGGTCCGCGCCGGCGGTTGGCTGCTCGGGGCCGTGCGGCTCGAGGCGAGCGCCGCTGGCGTACGGCTCGAGGACGCCACCTTGAACGGCGACGGGCTGGTCGGGCTGGCGCAGGCGCTGGAGCTACGCATCGCCGACGGCCTCCTCACCGGATTCGGCCTGATCGTCGCGACGCCCTCGCTGCGCGTGGACATGGCCGAGGGCTCCTTCGACGGCCGCGTGCTGCAGGGCCGCGACGTGGCGCTCTCCACCTGCGATTGCCCGCCGAGCGAGGCCGGCGTGCGGCTCGAGGGCGACACCGCGACGTACGCGCTCGACACCGCGGTGCTCGAGCTCGGGCGCGGCGCGCTGCGCTTAGGAGGCCTGCGCATCCCGCTGCCCGCAGCGATCACGCTGAGCGAGGCGGAGCTCGCGCAGCTCAGGCTGCCGCTGACGCTCGTGCGCGACGAGCGCCGCGGCTGGCTGATCGGGCTGCCCGAGCACGCCGCCGACGGCGTGAGCGCAGTCGCGGACTTCGCGCTCTCCGAGCTCGAGCCGCCGCGGCTGCGCAGCGCGATCACCGCCACGGCCGGGCGCGACAGCCTGGGGCTGTCGCTCACCTCGGGCGGCGTCGAGGTGCGCACCGCCACCAGCCGGGAGCTCAGCCCCGACCTGACCCTGTCGCTCGCGCAGCGGCTCCGCGTGGGCCTCATCGACCCCATGCAGGACGCGAGCATCGGTCTCGCCTACGGCGCCGACCGGCCGCTGACGGCGCTGCCGGCCGGACGGGTCGCAGGACGTGTCCAGACCACCGTCGGACTCACCGCGCAGCGGCGCGGCGGCGTCGAGCTCGCGAGCGCGCGCGCGCTGGGCGCGCTGCGCCTGGACGTCGCCGGCGAGCAGTCGGACCTCGGCATCCTGCGCGTGCGGTTCGAGGCCGGCGCGACCGGCTACGCCGCGCTGCCGGGTTCACAGCTCTGGTGGAGCGCAGCGCCGCGCTGGGACCTGCGCCGCCCACGCCTCGCGGTGACGCTCACGCACCTGCATCGCGCGGTGGTCGGCCGCAGCCCGTTCGACCGGCGCGTCGACCTGGTCGAGCCGCGCGAGCTGACGACGCTCACCGTGGCGTGGCGCGCCGAGGCCGACACCTGGCGCTTCGAGCTCGACGTCCGCTACTCGTGGCTGTCCGACGGAACCCGACCGGGCCTCCGGGTCGGACCCGAGCGGCTGCGCTTGGTCGCGCGCACCGCGCCGCTGCCGCTCGCCGAGCACGCGCCGACGCTGCAGTGGTCGGGGGCTCTCGAACTGGCCGGTTGGATCGATCCTCGAGTCGATCGCGACGCCTTCGCGCGGCTGGGCGTGCGGGCGCTGTGGCCCGTCGCCAGGCCCGGGCCCGGGGTCAGTGCCGCCCTGGGGCTGGTGCCGGGCACCGCCGGGCTGCGCGACGTGACGCTCTCGGCTGGCACGCCGCTGCGCTGGCCGGCGCACGGCCTCGAGTTGCGGCCCTAC
>SKMG01000125.1 GCA_007121175.1 Trueperaceae bacterium
CCGGCTTCGAGGTGGAGGTCATGAACGTCCTGGGCGCCGGCGACGCCTTCGCCGGCGGTTTCCTCTACGGCCGCGCCCACGGCTGGGACTGGTACCGCAGCGCCCGGCTCGGCAACGCCTGCGGCGCGATCGTCGTGACCCGGCACGGCTGCGCGAGCTCCATGGCCACGCTCGAGGAGGCGATGGCGCTCGCGGACGACCAGGGAGGGCTCGACGATCGCGCCGCGGGCCACGGCGGGTGACCGACAGTCCGCCCGCTGCTGCACGGGACATTTGACACGCCAGGAGGGCGTTGCTAGGCTACTTGGCACAGCAGTCTCAGGTGGCGACCGGCGAGGCCGGCGTCACGCGTCGGCCACGGCCGACCCAACGAATAAGGAGTGTGACCCATGGCCCGTATCCTCCTCGCCCTCGTCGCCGCGTTGGCGCTCGTCGCCGGCGCCGCCCAAGCACAGCGCGTCAACTTGCTGTGCAGCCCCGATCTCGCCTGGTGCGAGGCGCTCGGTCCGGCCTTCACCGAGGCCACCGGCATCCCGCTCGACTTCATCCGTGTGAGCTCCCAGGACGCTCTGGCGCGCATCCGCGCCGAGGCGGCCAACCCGGTCTTCGACGTCTGGTTCGGCGGCACCGGTGACCCGCACCTGATCGCCATGCGCGAAGGCATCGCCGAGATGTACATCCCCACCGTCTGGGACGAGCTGATCCCGGAACTCAAGTCGGTGATCAACGAGGAGTACATCCCGCTCTACGCCGGCGCCATCGGCTTCGTCGTCAACGAGGAGGCCCTTGGCGGCGCGCCGCTCCCGCGCACTTGGCGCGACCTGACCGACCCCGCCTACCGCGGCCTGATCGCCATGCCCGACCCGACGAGTTCCGGCACGGCCTACACCACCCTCGCGACGCTGATCCAGATCTTCGGCGAGGACGAGGCCTTCGAGCTGCTCGAGGACATCCACCTCAACATCGCCCAGTACACCTCCTCGGGCGCCGCCCCGGGCCAGCTCGCGGGCCGTGGCGAGGTCGCCATCGCGGTGCAGTTCATGCACGACGGCGTCAAGTTCGCCGCCCAGGGCTTCCCGCTCACCACCTACGCCCCCGAGGAGGGCGTCGGCTACGAGATCGGCGGTATCACGCTCATCGCCAACGCGCCGAACCGCGACGCCGCCATCGAGTTCATCGAGTGGGCCTTGACGCCCGAGGCACAGGCCATCGCTGGCCAACAGGGCGAGTCCTACCAGATCCAGTCCAACATGAACACCGAGCAGCACCCGCTGGCGCCGGACTTCGACGAGATCAACCTCATCGAGTACGACTTCGATCGCTGGGGCGATCCCGAGGTCCGCGACCGGATCCTGACCCGTTGGCTCAACGAGATCTTCCCGATCCCGCGCTGACCCGCAACCAGCTGGCGTCCGCCGGTCGCAAGGGGCCCTTACGGCCTCGCTCGACCGGCGGGCGGCACGGCCGGGGGTCGCTTCGCGCCCCCGGCCGCCGTGCGCCTGACCAAGGAAGGCCGTGAGCATAAGGACCACAACCACCTCGAGCACCGGCATGGGCCTGCGCTTCAGCGGCGCCTGGCTGCCGGCGCTCATCGCGATCGTCGGTTTCCTGGCCCTGCCGTTCGGTCGGCCGGGCCGTCCGTTCCTCACCATCGACCCAAACCTCTATGGCTGGGCGATCGGCCATCCTCTCTTGTGGCTCGTGCTCGCCAGCGCGCTTGCCGCGCTGGTCATCTCTCTGCTGAAGCTCCCCACCTCGCCGCGCGGCGACCTGCTCGTCGTTGCCGGCGCCGTCGGCCTCGGAGCCGGCGTGCTCTGGCTGCTGCTCACCGCCACACCCTTCGGGATGGGCGCGTTGGTCGCCGCCACCGGCATGGCGCTGGTGCTGGGCCATGCCCTCTCCGAGTCCGGCCGCGTGCAGGGCGACGCCTTCATCGCGACCAGCATCCTGATCGTCTCGCTGTTCGTGCTGCTGTTCATCATCTACCCACTGTTCATGGTGCTGCGCTCCGCCTTCGTGATCGAGGGCGCGTTCGACCTCTCGCAGTTCCGGCGCACCATCGGCCACCCGCTGTTCTTCTTCCTCGAGAACCCGCGCAGCGCCATCGACGAGGTCGGCCTCACGCTGCGCTGGGGAGTCGTCGTCGGACTGCTCTCGGCCGGCTGGGCGCTCTTCCGGCGCCAACGCCTGCCTGTGGTGCTGGCGCGCCTCGTGCTCGGTGGCGTGCTGGGTCTGATCCTCGGCGCCATGTTCTACGGACGCGGCGCGCTGCCGACCAGCCTGCTCACGGTTGCGATCGTCGCTCCGGCGTGCACCTTGCTCGGGCTGGCGTTCGCGCTGCTCGGGCAGCGCTCTCGTTTCAGGCCGGTGCGCCGCTCGCTCGACGTGATCAGCGTGCTGCCGATCATCACCCCGCCGTTCATCCTCGCGTTCGCGATGATCTTCCTGCTCGGCCGCCGCGGCATCATCACCCACGGCGTGTTCGACATCTCCAGCAACTGGATCTACGGCATCCCGGGGGTGGCGCTCGCGCAGATCCTGGCGTTCACCCCGATCGCCTACCTGCTGCTGCGCGGCTCGATCTCGTCGCTCAACCCGGCGCTCGAGGAGGCCGCTCAGACGCTCGGCGCCGGACCGTGGACGACGCTCAAGACGATCACCTGGCCGCTGGTGCGCCCGGGGCTGGCGGCGGCGTTCCTGCTGTCGATGATCGAGTCGCTGGCGGACTTCGGCAACCCGATGATCCTCGGCGGCGACCGCAACTTCCTGGCCACCGAGGTGTACCTCTCGCTCACCGGCCGCTACAACGCGCACGAGGCCGCGAGCTACGGCGTGGTGCTGCTCGCGCTGGTGCTGCTCGCGTTCTTCGTGCAGCGCTGGTGGTTGGGCGGCGGCTCCTTCGTCACCGTCACCGGTAAGCCCTCCGGCGGCGCCCTGGCGCCCATCCCGCGGGCGATCGAGGTGCTGCTCTCCGCCGTGCTGGTGGTATGGACGCTCTTCGTCGCGTCGCTCTACGTCTCGATCGTGGTCGGCTCGTTCGCCCAACTGTGGGGCGTGAACTACAGCCTCACCACGCGCCACTACCGCGACTTCATGACCGCCGGCTGGCCGGTGTTCCTCTACACCGCCCGGGTGGCGGCGATCAGCGCCGTGCCGGCGATGCTGCTCGGCTTCCTGGTGGCCTACCTGGTGTCGCGGCACCGCTTCTGGGGGCGGCGGTTCGTGGAGTTCGGTTCGCTGCTCTCGTTCGCCACGCCCGGCACGGTGATGGGCGTCGCCTACATCTTCGCCTTCAACACCGGCCCCTGGCTGCTCACGGCCAGCGCCACCATCATCATCCTGGCGCTGGTGTTCCGCAACATGCCCGTGGCGATCCGCGCCGCGGTCGCTGGACTGGCGCAGATCGACCCGAGCCTCGAAGAGGCCTCGACGATGCTGCGGGCTCGCTCGTTCACCACGCTGCGGCGGGTGCTGTTCCCACTGCTCGTCAATACCCTGGTCACCGGTCTCATCTTCGCCTTCGTGTCCGCCATGACGGCCGTGAGCCAGGTCATCTTCCTGGTGAGTCCCGGCAATCAGCTCGCCACCGTGCTGCTGCTCGGCTGGGTCGAGCAGGGCCAGCTCGGCCGCGCGGCCGCGATGGGCACGATCCTGATCGTCTCGATGCTGCTCACCATCTTGGTGGTGTTGGCGCTGGCGCAGCGCATCAGCGCGCGCGTCGTGAGGGTGGAGAGCTGATGGACAACGCGAGTACGGTGATACGCGGTATCACGCCCGCGACCGTCGACCTGCGCGGCCTGGTGAAGCGCTTCGGCAAGGACGTGCTGGCGGTCGACGACGTCGATCTGTTCATCGAGCGCGGCGAGCTGCTCACGCTGCTCGGGCCCTCGGGCTGCGGTAAGACCACCATCTTGCGGCTGATCGCCGGCCTCGAGCGGCCGACCGAGGGTCAGATCCTGATCGACGACGACGACGTGTCGCGGTTGCCGGCGTACCTGCGCGACATCACCATGGTGTTCCAGAGCTACGCGCTGTTCCCGCACATGAACGTGTTCGAGAACGTGGCCTACGGTGTTCGGGTGGCAGGCCGGCCCCAGGAGGAGATCCGGGAGCGGGTGGCCGAGGCCCTGGCGATGGTCGGCCTGGAGGAGTATGCGCAGCGCTCCACCAGCGCCCTCTCAGGCGGTCAGCAGCAGCGCGTGGCGCTGGCGCGCGCGTTGGTGATCCGTCCGCGCGTGCTGCTGTTCGACGAGCCGCTCTCGAACCTCGACGCCAAGCTGCGAAAGCGCGTTCGCGAGGACATCCGGGAGCTGCAGCAGCGCCTCGGGATCACCAGCGTGTACGTGACCCACGATCAAGAGGAGGCGCTCGCGATCAGCGACCGGGTGGTGGTGATGAACCAGGGCGTGATCGAGCAGATCGGCTCGCCGCACGAGCTCTACACGCGCCCGGCGACGCGCTTCGTGGCGGACTTCATCGGTTCGGCCAACTTCCTTCCCGGGCGCTACGACGGGCGGGTCGTCGACGTGCTCGGCTACCAGCGCCCGCACGAGCAGGACCTCCCGAGCGGGCCGGTCACCGTGATGGTGCGGCCCGAGGCGATCGAGTTCGCGCGGCCGGGCGAGGAGGGCTTCGAGGCCACCTACTTGAGCAGCGCCTATCTGGGACCGGTCACGGAGTTCATCTTCGACGTGACCGGCGTCGAGGTCTTCGCGACCATCTCGGGCAGCGGCATGTCTCGCGCCGAGCGCGGCGACAGCGTGCGCCTGCGCTTCAAGGACGTAGGGGTGTCGCTGCTGCCGCCCGACTGAGAGATACGGCGGCGGCGATGGAGTCGCGGTTGGCGGGCTAGGCTTACCTCGTGCACCTCGACCTCGATCACCCCGTGCTCGTGTTCGCCTGCGACATCGACGGCTGCTTAGCCGCCGTCGGTCACGCCGCGTTCGATCTGCAGACGCTCCACGCCGTGGCCGAGCTC
>SKMG01000077.1 GCA_007121175.1 Trueperaceae bacterium
CGACGTGGAGCGGTACCCGCTCCACCACCTCCATGCCGTAGCCCTGCAGCGACACGACCTTGCGCGGGTTGTTCGTCAACAGCCGCAGCCGCCGGACGCCGAGATCGCGCAGCACCTGCGCACCGACGCCGTAGTCGCGCAGATCAGCGGCAAAGCCGAGTTGCTCGTTGGCTTCGACCGTATCCGCACCCTCGTCCTGCAGGTGGTAGGCCCGTATCTTGTTGACCAGACCGATACCGCGGCCCTCCTGACGCAGGTACACCAGCACGCCGCGGCCGGCGTCGGCGATCGCCTTGAGCGAGGCGTCGCGCTGGAAGCCGCAGTCGCAACGCAGGCTGTGCAGCGCGTCGCCGGTGAGGCACTCGCTGTGCATGCGCACGAGCACCGGCTGCTCGGTCGAGACGTCGCCGAGCACGAGGGCGACGTGCTCCGCGCCGCCGACGGTGTCGCGATAGCCGACGATGCGGAACTCGGCCCAGGGCGTGGGCAGGCACGCCTCATCGATGCGCTGCACGAACGGGTCGACGCGCAGGCGATAGGCGATGAGGTCGGCGATGGTTCCGACCTCGAGGCCGTGCTCCTGTCCGAACGCCAGCAGCGCCGGCAACCGCATCATGCTGCCGTCGTCGTGCATGAGCTCGCTGATCGCGGCCACCGGCCGGAGCCCGGACAGCCGGCACAGGTCGACGGCGGCCTCCGTGTGGCCGGCGCGGCGTAGCACTCCGCCGCGCTTCGATCGCAACGGGAAGACGTGCCCGGGCCGCGAGAGGTCGGCGGCGGTGGCGTCGTCGCGCGCCGCCACGCGGATGGTGTGGGCGCGATCGGCGGCCGAGATACCGGTGGTGATGCCCTCGGACGCCTCGATCGAGACCGTGAACGCGGTCTGGCGCCGGGAGGTGTTCCGTTCGACCATCGGCGGCAGTGCCAGGCGATCGGCGCGGTCGTCGGGCATCGCCAGGCACACGATGCCGCCGGTGTGGCGGATCATGAACGCCAGCCCCTCGGCGCTCGCTTGCTCGGCGGCCAGCACCAGGTCGCCCTCGTTCTCGCGGTCCTCGTCGTCGACGACGATCACGGGGCGCCCGGCGCGCAGCTCGTCGAGCAGCTCGGGGATGCTGGCGAGGCCGCCGGCGCTCGTCACCGTTCGGCCTCTTCCAGCAGCGCCTCGCTGGGCGCGTCGGGCAGCCACGGTTCGCGCTCGAGGCGCGGGCCGAAGCCTGCGAGGCGCTCGAGGTGCTTCGCGATCAGATCGGCCTCGAGGTTCACGTGGTCGCCGACGTCGAGCTCGCCCAGGGTGGTTACCTGCAGCGTGTGCGGAATCAGCCACAGCGTGAACTCGCTGCTCGCCAAGTCGTCGCGGGTGCCGCCGGGGCCGCCGAGGTCGACCACGGTGAGCGACACGCCGTCGACCGTCACGCTGCCCTTGGGGATGAGGTAGCGGGCCATGTGCTCGGGAGCGCGCACCGTGAGGACGTTGGCGCCAGGCTCGGAAGCGCTGGCGGTGACCGTGCCGGTGCCCTCGACGTGGCCCGACACCAGGTGGCCGCCTAAGCGATCGCCGAGCCTTACCGCGCGCTCGAGGTTCACCGTCGCCCCTTCGGACCAGCGGGGCGCGGTCTTGGCGACGGTCTCCTTCGACAGCTCGACCTCGAAGTGCCCGGGTTCGACGCTCACCATGGTCAGGCAGCATCCCGACACGGCGATCGAGTCCCCGATGCGGGCGCCCGCCAGGACCCCGCCCGCCTCGATTCGCAGGCGCAGGTCGCCGCCTTCGTCGTGCACGGCACGCACGGTGCCGACTTCCTCCACGATGCCAGTGAACATGTGTTAGTCCTCTCCCTCGACGGCTGGTGCAGCGGTCGTCGAGCCGATGTGGGCCGGAGCGGTCGTCGAGCCGGTGGGGGCCGGAGCGGTCGTCGAGCTGATGTGGGCCGGAGCGGCTGTCGAGCCGGCGGCGGCCGGAGCGGCCGGAGCGGCCGCCACGGCGGCGGCCCCGCCGTCGGCTCCCGCGGAACCCGCAGTGTTCGCCGCGCCGTCGGTCTGGGCCGCGCTCTCCGTCTGCGCAGCGGCCTCGACCACCCAGGCCGGATAGCGCAGGTCGCCCTCGACCAGTAGATCCTCGCCCACGCGCCGCACCTCGGTCCGTTCCAGCGTCAACGCCTCGTCCATGGTGGCGACGCCCAGCCCCCCGAGCGGGCTGGCGCCGCCCCCGCCGAGCAGTTTCGGAGCGACGAACCAGGCCACGCGGTCGATGGCCTGCGCCTCCGCGAACGACCAGGCGAGGGTGCCGCCGCCCTCGAGCAGCAGGCTCAGAGCACCCGCTTCGGCGAGCCAGGCGAGCGTTTGCTGCACGCTCGGACGCCCGCGACCGTCGTCGCTCTGGAGCAGCGTCGCTCCGCGCTCGCGCAGCGCCGCCACGCGCGCCGCCGGGGCGCCCGGCCCGGTCGCGATCGTGACGCGCGCACGCACGCCGTACGCGTCGGCCTCGAAGAGCGCCGCCTGGACCGGCGTGCGCGCCACCGAGTCGAAGACCAGCTTGTGCGGGGTGCGGCCGTCGGCCACGCGCGCGGTCAGCATCGGGTCGTCGCGCAACACGGTGGTGACGCCGACCGCCACGACGTCGTGCTCGTGCCGCCAGCGCTGCACCAGCGCGCGCGACTCCACGCCGGTGATCCAGCGCGAGCGACCGGTGCGCGTGGCGATCTTGCCGTCGAGCGTCATCGCGGTCTTGTAGCGCACCCAGGGCCGGCCGGTCCGGCGCTGGGTCAGGTAGGCGGCGTTGTGCACGCGTGCCTCGTCCTCGAGCACGCCGAGGGTCACCTCGATGCCGGCCGCGCGCAGCCGCTCGAGGCCGCGCCCGGCGACCCGCGCGTCGGGATCGAGCGTCGCAACCACCACGCGCGCCACGCCGGCGCTTATGAGCGCCTCGCTGCACGGCGGCGTGCGGCCCTGGTGATCGCAGGGCTCCAGGGTGACGTAAGCGGTGGCGCCGCGGCCGCGCGTCCCTGCGCTCCTCAGCGCCAGCACCTCGGCGTGCGGCTCGCCGGCGCGCTGGTGCCAGCCTTCGCCAACGATCTCGTCACCCTGCGCGAGCACGCAGCCGACCATCGGATTGGGCGAGGTGGTACCTCGACCCCGCTCGGCGAGCTCGAGCGCGCGACCCATGAGACGACGGTCGCGCGGCGTGGCATGGGCCGCCGCGGGCTCGAATCGCTCCTCGCGCTGTGACATACCCTCGTCGGTGGCGCTCGAGCGCCACCTTCCTCCTCTCCTTCTCTCATCCGGACTGTTACCGTCGGTACCCGAGTCGCACGGGTTCGGGCCCGCCTCGGCGGGCTTCGCAGACTCACGCGGCGTTGCCGCGCTCACTGCCGGTCGGGAATCGCACCCTGCCCCGAAGGAGTCTCGTCGCTCTTTGCAGCGGCGAGATCGGGCCGCGCCCGCGGGCGGGCCCTGTCTGTGGCGCGCCGGCCCGTTGGGGCCGTGGCGCCCTCATCATATGGTTCGTCGCACCGGGACACATGGCCTGCGGCTGCATACGTCTCGGCGCACCGACGCCGGGATCGGCGCCGACCGCGGCGACGGTCCCGACCGACGGGCGGAGACGGCGGCACGGGCGTCCGGGATCCCAGGCCGCCGGCGGTAGACTCGCGTCATGCTCAGCTTCGATCGCAAGCTCGACGACTTGGCCACCCTCGCGCTCCGGGTGGGCGTCAACCTGCAGCCCGGTCAACGCCTGCTGCTGCTCGGTCCCATCGAGGCAGCCGACCTGATGCGTCGGGTCGCCACCAAGGCGTACGACCTGGGCGCGCCGTACGTGTACGCGCTGTACTTGGACGAGCAGATCAGCCTGATCCGCGCTCAGCACTCGGCCGAAGACGCCCTCGACGAGTTCCCGGAAGCCCACCGCGACCTGATCCACACCATGGTCGAGCGCGGCGATGCGTACCTACGCATCGGCGGCTCCGACCCCGACCTGATGTCCCCCGCCGACCCGCAGCGCGTCGCGACCATGGTGCGCTCCCAGCGGCGCGTGATGCGGCCCGTTTCCGACATGGTCCAGCGCTCGCACATGCCCTGGTCGATCGTCGACTACGCGGTGCCGGCCTGGGCCGCGAAGGTCTTCCCCGAGCTGCCGGCAGAGCAGGCGCTCGAGCGTCTGTGGGACGCGATCTTCGCGGCGTGCCGGGTCGACGCTGGCGACCCGATCGCGGCTTGGGAGAGGCATCTCGAGCAGCTCTCGCATGCCAGCGAGGCGCTCAACGGCCACGCCTTCAGCGCCTTGCACCTGCGTGCGCCCGGCACGGACCTACGGGTCGGGCTGCCCGAGACGCACGTCTGGGAGTCCGGCGGCCAGCACGCGGCCTGCAACGGCGCCCACTTCGTCGCCAACCTGCCCACCGAGGAGGTGTTCACCGCTCCCCACGCCCAGCTCGTCTCTGGCACCGTGAGCGCCAGCAAGCCCCTGTCGTACCAGGGGCAGCTGATCGAGGGTTTCAGCCTCACCTTCCAGGATGGCGCGGTGGTGGACTTCGCCGCCGAGCGAGGGGAGGCAGTCCTGAAGGCACTGCTCGAGATCGACGAGGGCGCCAGGCGGCTCGGTGAGCTGGCGCTGGTCCCGCACTCGAGCCCGATCAGCCAGACCGGCCTGCTGTTCTTCAACACGCTCTTCGACGAGAACGCAGCCTGCCACCTCGCCCTCGGGCGGGCCTACGAGACCACCTTCAAGGACGGCACCAGCCGGCCGCTCGAGGAGCTGATCCGCGAGGGCTTCAACCAGAGTCTCACCCACGTCGACTTCATGTTCGGTTCGGCCGCGCTCGACATCGACGGCGAGAAGGCCTCCGGCGCGCTGGTGCCCGTGATGCGCAAGGGGGAATGGGCGCTCTGAGGCAGCGGCAGGCCGGCGCCGGCCGGTTGGTCGCGTGATCGGCATGTCGAGCGCCGCCAGCCTCGAGCGTGCCCGCGC
>SKMG01000396.1 GCA_007121175.1 Trueperaceae bacterium
GCCGAGACCGATACCGGCCGATCGAAGGCGTCGGACACCAGCTGCACGAACGGTCGTGAGCGCTTGATGCCGCCGGCGAGCCGGAGCAGCTCGATCCCGGGGAGGACCCGCCGTATCGGCTCGGCGTGCTCGAGCAGCTGGAACACGATCCCTTCGAAGATCGCGCGGATCACCGCGCCGGCCGTGGTTCCCGACTGCAGCCCCAACAACGTTCCGCTCGCGTTCGGATCCCTCGGGCTGCCGTAGATGTACGGGAAGAAGAGGACCGAGGTGTCCGTCGTACGCTCGGCCTCGGCGTTGATGGCTTCCCAGGTGGCGCTGCCGGCGAAGCCGAAGAGGTGCCGTGCCCACCACTCGAGGTTGCTCGCCGAGGTGGGGCTCCCCTCGTGGACCATCCACTGGCCGGGCACGCAGTGCGACTGCACCGCCAACGACTCCCAGGAGGGCGCGAACAGCTCCGGCTGTGCGGTCGTGGCCGTGGCGATGTTCCAGGTGCCGGCCACGAGGCTCAGGTCCTGGTCCGTCCGGATGGCGCAGCCGATGGCGGCTGCGTTGACGTCGAAGAGGCCCGCGATCACCGGTGTCCCCTGCCGCAGCCCGGTCGCGCTGGCCACCTCGTGCCGGATGCCGCCGATGACCTGGTGCGAAGGTACGGCGTCGGGCAGCGCCTCCGCGAGGCCAGCGAGGCCGAAGTAGGCGAGCACGACCGGGTCGACCGTGCTGTCGTCGGTGCGGTAGAGCCCGCTGGCCGTGGCGGCGGTGTAGTCCGTCGCGATCTCGCCGGTGAGCAGGCAGTTCACGAAGTCCTTGGAGGAGAGCACCAGCTCGATGCGGGCGTAACGCTCGGGCTGCTGGCGCTGCATCCACGCCAGCATCGCCGAGGAGTGTGACGGCCACAGCGGCTGGGTGACGCGCGGCAGGATGCTGCGGCGGTATTCCTCGGTCGTCCCCAGCTCCGCTGCCAGGCGGGCGGCGCGGTTGTCGCTCGAGACGATCCCCACCGACGGCCACGCCTCTCCGGAGAAGCGCAGGTAGGCGCCCTTGCCGTGGCCGGTGACGGCCACGTAGTCGATGCTGCCGGGATCGGCGCCGGCAGCCGCGCAGGCGCTCGCGATCGCCCTGAGGATCCCCTGCCAGGTGCGGACGAGGTCACGCTCCACCTGCCCGGGCTCGTCGGTGACGACCGGCGTGTTCTCGCCGGCTGAGCCCAGCTGGCGGCCCTCGTGGTCGAAGACCGCGGCCTTCACCGCGGTGCCGCCGATGTCGATTCCCAGAGCACGCTGCATCGTCATCACTCCCGCGCCTCGATTAGAACGGCGGCGCCGAGCCCTGTCAACCGGGGTGGCCCGTCGCGGGGCCGGCGGAGTCGGAGAGGCTCACCGTCGCGACCGAGCGGAACTGCTCCTACCGTATCTCCCGTGAGGGTCCACAGCCCCTCGCGGTGCCCGCGCTGGCGGGGTATGCCGGGGACGCGATGGGCGGCGCTCCTTGGCACGGCTTCCTGGCGCAGACTCACTTCGCCGACCCAACGACGCTGTGGCTCGGCGCGTTGGCGGTGATGCTGGTCGGGCTGTCCAAGGGCGGCTTGGGTGGAGCGTTCGCGCTGATCGGGGTGCCGCTGCTCGCGCTGGTCATGCCGCCGGTGCAGGCCGCGGCGCTCTTGCTGCCGCTGCTGCTGATGATGGACGCGGTCGGGCTGTGGGCGTGGCGCGGCTACGCGCACCGCGGCACGTTGGTCGCGATGCTGCCCGCGGCGATCCTCGGCGTCGGTGTGGGATGGCTCACGGCGGCGGCGACCCCCGAGGCGCTGGTGCGGCTGATCGTGGGGCTGGTGGCGCTCGCCTTCGTGCTGCGATCGCTGCGCCCGGCGCGCGTCGGCGTCGCTACCGGGCCGAGTCGGCTGTCGGGATGGTTCTGGGGAACCATTGCCGGCTTCACCTCCTTCGTCGCCCACGCCGGCGGTCCGCCCTTCCAGATCCATGCCTTGCCGCTACGGCTCGATCCTCGCGTCTACACCGGCACCAGCGTGATCTTCTTCGCGATCATGAACGCGGTCAAAGTGGTGCCGTACGCGGCGCTCGGTCAGCTCGACGCCCGCACGCTGGCGTCGGCGGTGGTCCTGCTGCCGCTCGCGGGGCTGGCGGTGCTGCTGGGCGCGGCGTTGGTGCGGCGGATGCGACCCACGATCTTCTACCCGTTCATGTACGCGATGGTCGCGTTGGTGGCTCTGCGGCTCGTGTACGAGGGCGTGCGCGGGCTGTTGTGACGCTGCGGACGGTCGCGGGCGCCAAGAGGCCGCGGCGCACCGGCGGCGAGGTGCTCAGCGTCTCGAGTACCGCAGCATCTGCCGGATGGCGCCGAGGTGGTAGGCGAGATGCGCGAGGTTGGCGACGGCCCCTCGGACCTGCTCCTGCGGCCACTGCGTGGCGCCGTGCAGGAGCGCGCGCACGCGCTCGGCATCGCCGAGCAGGCGTTCGCGGAGGTGTGCCCATCGTGCCTCATCGACCTCGGACGGCTCGAACGTCTCGGGTCCTGCAGTCGGTGTTCCGCGGCCGTGGAAGCGCTCTTCGAAGGCTTCGAGGTAGGCCGCGGCGTGCGCCGTGTGGCCGGCGATAGAGGCGCCGCCCGGTCTCATCGGCCGCGACGCGGTGGCAGCGTCCACCGCGGCCAGCGTCGCCGCCCAGCCGGTGCCGAGGTCGATCACAGCCGTCTGACCGTTCGCGGATGGCAGGCCGAGGATCTCGTCCCACAGGTCGAACAGCGGACCGATGACGTCGGCGTCGGGAAGGCTCATGCGCTCATGGTACGCGGTGTGCCGGCGGCCGGCTTGGGACCCATCCGGTGGACAGCCTCGTCGTCCATGCGCGGGACAATGGCCCAGCCGGCGCCTCACTCCGCTCGGCCGTCCGGATCTACCGGCCGGACCGGCGGCGCGAGCGGCGCCACAGGGAGGACGGACCATGCTCGATGAGCTGCTGCACCGAGAGACGGCCGGGTGGAGGGCGCTGTCGACCTCGCTCGAGGCTGCCCGCGAGTTCTACGCCGCGGTCCTCCGTGACGACGCGGTCATGCTGTTCCCGAGCGGCCTACGGCTGGTGGGGAAGGCAGCGATCCTCGACTCCTTCGACGCGCGACCGTGGCGCGGCTTCGCGCTCGAATCGCCGGCGGTGATCGAGCTCGGCTCCGACGCCGCGGCGCTGACCTACCGCGTGGCGGCCGATGGCGCCGGCAGCGAGCCGTATCGTGCCCTCGCGAGCAGCACATACGTGCGCGACGGACGGGAGTGGCGGCTCGCGCTGCACCAGCAGACGCCCGAGTGAGTGTCACCGATGGCCCCGGGGGTTCGATTACCATGTGCCGGTGATCGTGCGCAGCGAGGCCGAGACCGATGTCGCCGCCGTCCGAGAGGTGCATGTCGCAGCCTTCGACACGCCTGAGGAGGCTGCGCTGGTCGACGCGTTGCGGGGGCACTCCGAGCCGCTGATCTCGCTGGTCGCCGTTATCGGCGGCGTGGTCGTCGGCCATGTCATGTTCTCGCCGGTGTCGCTCGAGGGGCACCGGGACCTGAAGCTGATGGGTCTCGCGCCGCTAGCGGTGCTGCCGGCGCACCAGCGCACGGGTGTGGGCAGCGCGCTCACGAGCGCCGGCCTCGGGCGCTGCGGTGAGCTCGGCGCAGGCGCGGTCGTGGTCCTCGGACACCCGTGCTACTACCCTCGCTTCGGCTTCGAACCTGCCGATGCCCGCGGCATCGGCTGTCAGTTCGAGGCGCCGCCCGAAGCCTGGATGGTGCTGGAGCTCGAGCCGGGCTATCTGAGGGGCGCTTCAGGAGTGGTGCGGTGGCACGCCGCGTTCGACGGGTTCTGAGTGAGCGGCGAACCGTTCGCTGGCGCTGCAGATCGGGTGGCCGACAGAGGCTCCACGTCGTGGGTCCTGATCGAGGTGGGCCTCGAGACGATCCTTGCGCTGCCAATGCAGCGCGAACGCTTGCCGCACAGCGACCGATCCCCTACCATCCGCCATGACCACGAGCCCCATCGCACCCTGTCTGTGGTTCGACGACCAGGCCGAGGCGGCAGCCGCTCTGTACGTGTCGGCGTTCCCCGACGCGCAGCTCGGTGGCACCGCGCACTATCCGTCGAGCGCGCCGAACCCGAGTGGCCGCCCGCCCGGCAGCGTCCTGACCGTCGACTTCACCGTGGCCGGCCAGCGCTTCACGGCGCTGAACGGCGGACCGGCCTTCGCGCTCAACCCGAGCATCTCCTTCTTCGTCTTCCTGCCGAGCCCAGGGGACGTCGATAGGCTGTACGGCGTATTGCACGACGGAGGCCAGGCGCTCATGCCGCTCGACGCCTACCCGTGGAGCGACCGCTACGCCTGGGTCGCAGACCGCTTCGGCGTGACGTGGCAGCTGATGGCGGCGCCTGGCATCGAGCGGGCGACGATCGCGCCGTGTCTCATGTTCACCGGCGAGCAGCACGGCCGCGCCCGCGAGGCCATGGAGCACTACCTGAGTGCCTTCCCAGGATCGAGCGTCGAGTTCACAGACAGCTACAGCGCGGACGAGGGAGCGGAAGGAACGGTGAAGCACGCTCGCTTCGTGCTCTCGGGCCAACCGATGGCGGCGATGGACAGCAACTACGAGCATGGCTTCTCGTTCAACGAGGGCGTGTCGCTGCAGGTGCTGTGCGCCGATCAGGGCCAGATCGACCACTACTGGCGGGCGCTATCCGACGGCGGCGAGCCGGGCCCGTGCGGGTGGCTCAAGGATCGCTTCGGCGTGTCGTGGCAGGTGGTGCCGGAGGCGATCGACGAGTGGATGAACCATCCCGATCCGGCAGCACGCGAACGCGCCTTCCAGGCGATGCTGACGATGGGGAAGCTCGACATCGAGGGCCTGCGCCGGGCGGCGGTGGGACCCTGACCAGCCTGCGCCGGGCGGCGGTGGGACCCTGACC
>SKMG01000439.1 GCA_007121175.1 Trueperaceae bacterium
ACGCCGCCATTTTCCAGGAACTCCATGATCCCGTCGGTGAGCGCACGGGCGAGCGTGTCCTGGTAGGCGGGGTCCATGAGGCGGGGGCCTTCCTCGGCGTGGCTGACGAAACCGACCTCGACCAGGATGGCGGGGATGCGAGAGTTGCGGATCACGTAGAAGAGGTTCTGGCGCACCCCGCGGTCGACGGCGCCGGTGGCGCTCACCAGGCGATCCTGCACGACGTTGGCGAGCGCCAGCGAGTAGTTCAGCTGCGTCTCTCGCAAGATGTCGCCGGCGATGTCGCCGGCGATGCTGGCCGCCTCGGCGGTGCGGGTGGTGCCCACGTCACCGCCGCCGTTCTCGAGGATGGCGAGCTCGATCAGCGCCGGGTCCAGCGGCCGGCCGAAGACCCAGGTCTCGATGCCGTGAGCGCGGCGGTTGTCAGCCGCGTTGGCATGCAGCGACACGAACAGGTTGCGGTCGGTGGTGGCGAAGGTGCTGCGCTGCGGCAGCGACAAGAACGTATCGCCGTCGCGGGTGAGGATCACGTGCACCCCGCGCGCCTCGAGCAGTGCTTTCAGCCGCAGCGTCACAGCCAGGACGATCTCGGACTCGGTGCCCCAGGACGCGACCGCGCCGGGATCGTGGCCGCCGTGACCGGCGTCGAGCACGACCGTGTAGCGCCGCGGGTTGGCCTGCGCGACCGGCTGTGGCGAGGCGGGCGCGGCGCTCGGCGGCGCCGTCGACGCTGCCGTCGGCGACACCGGCTGTGCCGCCAGCGGACTCTCGCCGGACGCCGCCGCCGTCGCGTTGAGCGCAGGCGCGAAGTCTACGTACAGCACGTCGTTTCGCTCCCGAGGTACCTCGCCCACGTGGAAGCCCTGACCGGTCGGAGTCAGAGGGAAGGTGGTTCGCACCACCAGCGCGACCACCCCGTCGATCAGCTCGAAGGCCACCGACCGCACATTGGGATCGTCGAGCTCCCGGGCGAACGCTGGCGCCCGCACCCCCGGCAGCAGCACGGCAAGCGTCGAGCCGTCGACCGCGATCTGGTAGGGATGACCGACCGGTATGTCGATCGCCACTCGGCTCACGCCGTCGGTCAGGCCGGTCCTGGGTGCAGCGAGCTGCGGCTGCGCGTCTGGATCGGGGAGATCCACGGTGATCACCCGGGCGGCCGAATGCCAGGAGCTCTCGCCGCCCAAGGCCGCGACGATCGGGGTGACCGGGACGTAGGAAACGCCGCCGATCAGGATGGCCATGGGGCTCTCGATGCTGCCGCCGCTGTAGCGCACGACGCCCGGGCGCTTGTGCAGGCCCTGGGCGACGTCGGCGGTGGCGTCGATGGTCACGCGCTGCACGCCGTCGGAGAACACCAGCCGCTTGCTGACCTCGTCGAAGTCGAGGCGCAGCTTCGCTGCCCTGGCGAAGGCGGCCGCGCGCATGTAGGCGTTGGCGCTGTCGCCGTGAGCGACGAAGTAGTAAGGGCCGGCATCGTCGACCAGGTCGCCGTTGATCGCGAGGAAGTTGTGCCGTTCTTGCGCCAGCGCCGGCGACAGCCCCGCGAGGAGTAGCAGGAGGGCGGGGAGCACGGAGGTGATGAGGACGGCGCAGCGCTTCACAGTGCCTTCGAGTCTACCACGGCTGCCTCTCGGACCTGTTGAGAATCTCCTGTCTGGGACGGTGCTTCGGGCTCGTGACTCGGTGGGGGGAGGGTGGGGCGTGGTGTCCTCATGAAGCCGTGCGGTGCGACCGACCGGGGGGCGCGCCTCCCACCGAGGCGCCACCGGTCGCGGCGTAGACTCGACTCCGATGGGACGCTCCCCCGGACCGCCGCTGCGCGGCGTGTACCTGCGCCCGCTGTTCGATCAGCTGGTGCCGGCCCGGCACTCCGCCGGCGCCCGCGTGCGCGCCGCGCAGCTACAGCGGTTCTTGCGACCGCTTCAGGCGGTGGCGAGTGGACGCCTCCCGCTGCACGGTGACCTTACGCTGAGTGTGCTGGGCAGTGAGGACTGGCGCCGGGTGTGCCGCTATCCGTATGGGTTCGCCTTCACGCGCAGCCGGGCTACCGGAGCGTCGCTCGCCGGCGCGACGGGACCGAGCGTCGACATCGTGGTGCCGGCGGATCATCCGCCACGCCTACTGCGCCGCTTCGACGAGGTGCTGCTGCGTGCCGCACGCTCGGGCGTGCGGCCCCCATCGCCGGGAGCAGCCGCCGACCGCGGCCCGCCGCCGCAGCGCGGTCCGGCGCTGGTCGAGGGGCCGGCACCCTCAGGCGACGTGCAGGAGTTGCTCGACCTCATCGTCGGTCACGAGTGGGGCCACGCGGTGGCCGCGCTCGCGGGGCTGCGGCTGCGCGTCAACTGGCTCGACGAACTGCTCGCCACGGCCATCTACCTCGCCGCCCTGCGGGAGGTGGGGGCTGAGACGCTCGCGGCGCGCGTGCTGGCTTGGGCCGAGGTGCAGGAGGCCGGCGGCGACGACAGCAGGCGCGACTTGGGCGCCTTCGAGTACCCGCGCGGGCGCTTGCGGCTGGCGCAGTCGACCTACTTCCAAGGCGTGTTCACGCACCGGGCGTGGGAGCTCGTGGGCGGCGAGCAGCGCCAACCGTGGGCGTTCGTGCAGGCGCTGCATGCAGCCGCGGCACCCGTCGTCCGCTCGCCAGGAGCTTGGGAGGGCGGCCGGCACCGCGGCGAGGTCGCGCGCGCGTTGGTCGAGGTGGAGCCGTCGTTCCGGGAGTGGTTCGCGACGTTCGGGAGCGGCCTCGATGCGTCATGACGCGAACGGCAGACGTCGCGAGTCGCCCGCGTCCGGGCGCCGCCGACCCCCGCACGCCGGCCCGCTCAGCTGCCCTCTAGCTCGCTACTGCCAGCGATCCTTCGAGGACGTCGAGATCGCCGGCGAGCCGGCGGAGCGCCGCGCGTAGCGCCACGCAGGACTCCGGATCCGAGCCCTCGATGAAGCGCTCGGCCCGCGACAGCTCGTGGTGGGCGGCTTCCCAGTCGCCCCAGACCAGCGCCGCCTCCGCGTGGGCGAGCGCCGCTTGCGCCCTCGAGGGCGCGTCGACGTCGAGCTGCGCCAGCGCACGGTAGAAGCGCTCGGCGCGATCGCGGTCGCCGTCGACGAAGGCCTCGCCGGCGGCGGCCAAGTAGTGCGCGTACGCGGCCTCGCTGGCTCCCCCCTTGTCGAAGTGCTGGGCGATCGCAGCCGAGAAGCGCAGCGGAGCGTGCTGCTCGAGCCAGGTACCGATGCGCAAGTGCAGCTCCGGGCGGTCGGCGAAGGGGATCATCTGCAGCAGCGCGCGGCGCAACAGCTCCGAGCGGAAGCGGTAGGCCGTCTGGCCCGGGATCGCGCTGATCGGGTCTGCCACCAAGACGTCCGCGCGGCGCAGCGGTCCGAGCTGGGTCACGGCGTCCGGCACGATGGCGGCGAGCAGTCCGTCCCAGCAGGTGTCACCGCTGAGGGCGGCCACCGACAGCAGCCGCCGCGCGGACGGATCGAAGCTGTCGACGCGCGCCTGGAGCAGCGATATCAGTGAGCCGGACACGTTCGTGTCCTGGGTGATCGCGAGGGCGCGGGCGAGCTCGAAGATCGACGCCGGCACGCCACCGACTTGCTCCACCAGCGCGCGAGCGGCCACCGCGAACACCGGGTCCACCACCATCGAGAGCAGGCGCAGGCTCTCCTCATTCGAGAGCGGCTGGAGAGATACGCTCGGCGCGCCCTGCGGTAGGTCGCGACCGCGGCTCGGGCGCACCACCAGCAGTGGGGCGTCCGCCTGGGCGAGCAGGCCGGCGAACTCGTCGACGCCGGGTGCGTGCCCGTCGCTCGAGCACACCACCACCAGCGCGCGGCCGGGCTCGAAGCGCGCGAGGCCGATCAGCAGGTCGCGCCAGGCGAGCATCGTGCGGTCCACCTGGCGGCGCTCGAGCCTGGTCCATGGGGGGATGGGGACGAGTCCGAGGCTGCCGAGGATCAAGCGCTGCCAACTGGCGTGGTTCGGCAGGTAATGGTCGAGCTGCGCCCGGGCGCACTGCAGGCGCGTCCGCTGGTCGTCGCTCGAGCGCACGCCCAGCACCTGCTCGGCGAGCGCATTCCACTCGAGGCCGCCGTTCGAGGAGCCGTCGCTGCGGCGCGTACCGAGCCAGACCACACTGGTGCAGGCGGGATCCGAGCGCTCGGCGAACTCGCGCAGCAGCCGAGTCTTGCCGGCGCCCGCCTCGGCCACGAGCCACAGAGGCTCGGCGTGTCCGCTCGTGCGCACGCGCGCCAACACCTCAGCCAGGGTCTCGAGCTCGGCGGTGCGGCCTACGAACGGCAGGCGCTGGTAGGGATCGGTGCGGCGCTCGCGGTCGGCGACGAAGGCGTACGCCGAGGTGACCGCAGGGAAGCCCGGGAGGTGTAGGCCGTCGACGCGAGCGAAGGAGAGCCGGTGCCGCGTGGCTTCGTAGGTGTCGGGGCCGACCAGTACCTGGCCCGCCTCGGCGGCGGTCTCGAGCCGGCTCGCGAGGTTCACGACGCTTCCCATGACCGTGTACTCGCGCACCCTGCCCGAGCCCACGCTACCGGCCACCACCATGCCGGTGGTGACGCCGGCGCGGCCGTGCAGGTCGAGGCCCTTGCCGACGCCGATCGACTCGATGGCGCGCAACGAGGCGGCGGCGGCGACCACCGCCCGGTAGGGGTCGTCCGGATGCGAGTGCGGCGCGCCGAACACCGCGATCAGCCCGTCGCCCCGGAAGGCGTCGACGTAGCCGTCGTAGTCGTCGATGACGCCGGCCACCTCGGTGAGCACCTCGTCGGCCAAGTCGCGCAGCTCCTCCGGATCGAGCCCGTGGGTGAGGGTACTGAAGCCCATCAGGTCGACGAACACCACGCTGACGTGACGGCGCTCCCGCTCGCTGCTGCCGTCCCGCGTGACCAGCGCCCGACCGCACATGCCGCAGTAGCGCATGCTCGGTTCAATGGC
>SKMG01000450.1 GCA_007121175.1 Trueperaceae bacterium
GAGGTCGGTGATCCGGCGCGATGGTCGCGCTCCAGTACGCGCTCGGCCAAGTCGAGGAAGTGGCGGCGATTGGCGATGCCGGTGAGCTCGTCGGTAGTAGCGAGTCTCGCCAAGGCACGGCGCACGTGGGCGTGGTCGGTCACGTCGCGCAGCACCACTGCGCGGCCCAGCGCGTGGCCGGCCGGGCCCCGCAAGTGCGCGATGCGCAGATCGAAGGTACGGCCGTCGATCTCGAGCGGATCGCGCTCCACGATCGTGGAGATCGGCGCGTCCTCGCGTGCGTCTGCCTCCGGCACGAGCGTTCGGCCGAGCACCTCCTGCGGCGTCTTGCCCAGCCAGGCGCCTGCGTCGCCTCCTGCTAGGTCGCGCGCCGCCGCATTGTGATCGATGACCTTGCCGTCGAGATCGAGCACCAGCACCGGGTCGCTCATGCGCTCGAAGACCAGCTCGCGCGCGATCGGTGAGACGTCGGCCAAGGCGTGTCGGGTGATGCCGCGATAGATGACGAAGGACGAGAACGCCAACCCGATCGGCGAGAGGTCGATGCGTAGCGGCAGCGCTCCCGAGGCGTAGACCAACGCGCCGAGCGCTGGCACGAGTGCTGCGAGCGCCACGGCGGCGGCCTGCCCGCGCTGCGCGCTGCCTCGCGGCGCGCGCAGGTAGGCGCGCACGAACAGCGCGTAGGCACCGAGGAAGGCCACCGCGACGTAGGCATGGAAGAAGCGGTGCCACGGCCCCGGCTCGAAGGCGATCAGCGCGAACGGCCCGCTCGCGTCCATCCGCGCGTTGGCGTGGAAGAGGTCGTGGAGTGAGTTGGTGTACACCACGGCCACGGTTGCGAGTGAGATCGCGGCACCGCCGGCGATGAGGACCGTCACCCAGCGGCGCGGCAGGCCGCCGAGGTCGCCTGCGATCCACAGCAGCAATGTGGGCGCGAAGGCGATCGCCAGGTGCTGGATGCGATAGGTGGCGAACACCCAGGCGACGCTGTCGCCGGCGAGCTCGAGGCCGTAGCCGAGGGCGTAGAGCGCACTGGCCAGCACGAGCAGCGCCAGTGCAGGCTTGCGCCGGACGTGTCCGCGAAGCCAGATCAGCGCCAGGAGCGCCAGAGCGCTGGCCCCGACCAGCCACAACAGCGCGATCAGCGTCATCTGCAGGATCACGGCCCCAGGCGCCTCCTCCGGACCGCGAACCGACGGCTCATGGACGATGCTACGGGTGGGGCGCGGCTCGGCGCAGCGAGAGATCTTACGTCGCGCGCGTGGTAATGAGAGCGGCTTGACGATCCGTCGCTGTGGGCGTAGGCTGTTTTCGGAATGCCGAAAAATCGACTTCGGCGTTCCGGAAGGACGCCGAGATGGACCACCGCGCATCGCCTCACGCCACCACTCGCTTCCGGATCGTCTCGATGCTGCTGTGCCTGCTCCTGCTGGCCGGCGCGCGAGCCGTGGGCGCCCAGGCCTCGCCCACGGACGCCGATCCGATCGCCGTCGTTACCACCATCGCCATGGTCGCGGACGTCGTCCGCGAGGTGGGCGGGCCCTGCGTGAGCGTGACCAACCTGATGGGTCCCGGGATCGATCCGCACCTCTACCGGGCCAGCGCAGGCGACGTCGACCGCCTTGCGGCGGCCGAGCTGATCGCCTACAACGGCTTCGACTTAGAAGGCCAGCTCGGCGCCGTGCTCGGTCGTCTCGGCCAGCGCATCCCGACGCTGGCTCTGTCCGAGCGCATCGCCGACGGCCTGCCGGGCGACGAGCGGTTGCTCGAAGGCGAGGACGCCTATGCGGGCCGGACCGATCCGCACCTGTGGAGCGCAGTCGACCTCTGGGGCCGCGGCGTCGACCTCACGGTCGCGGAGCTGAGCCAGCTGCGGCCGGAGTGCGCCGGCCTCTTCGCCGAGCGCGGTGAGGACTACGCCCAACGGCTCGCGGCGTTGCACGAGTGGGCGAGGGCCAGTACGGCGACCGTGCCGCCGGACCAGCGCATCCTCGTGACCTCGCACGACGCCTTCGGCTACTTCGGCGACGCCTACGGCTTCGAGGTGGCCGGCATCGAGGGCATCAGCACCGAGTCCGAGGCGAGCATCGCCGACATCCGCGAGACCGCCGAGCTGGTGCTCGCGAGTGGCGTGTCCGCCATCTTCGTCGAGACCACCATCAGCCCGCGCACGATCGAGGCAGTGCGTGCGGCGGTGAACGATCGCGGCGGCGAGGTCGTGATCGGCGGCGAGCTCTACGGCGACGCCATGGGCGACGCGACCACGCCCGAGGGAACCTACGTCGGCATGGTCCGGCACAACGTGATCACCGTGGTGCGCGCCCTGGGCGGCGAGCCGGCGGCGTGGCCCGAGGCGCTCGCCGGCTGGGCTCGCGAATGGGGCGTGCAATGAGCGACGCCATGTCGCGAAGCGGCCTGCACGAACCCGCCCTGGCCCTCCACGTAGAGGACCTCACCGCCTCCTACGGCGGCAGCGCGGTGCTCTGGGACGTCGACCTCAACGTCCCGCCCGGGGTGCTGGCGGCGATCGTGGGTCCCAACGGGGCGGGGAAGAGCACGCTGCTGAAGTGCGTCATCGGAGCGGTGCGCGCGGCGGCCGGCCACGTCTACGTGTTCGGCCGCCCCTACGTGCGCCAGCGCCACCGGGTCGCATACGTTCCTCAGCGCACGTCGGTCGACTGGGACTTCCCGACCACTGCGCTCGACGTCGTCACGATGGGGCTCTACGGACGGCTGGGTTGGCTGCGGCGGCCCGGCCGCCGCGAGGCCGACGAGGCGCTCGAGGCGCTGGCCATGGTCGGGATGGACGCCTACGCCGACCGGCAGATCAGCCAACTCTCGGGTGGCCAGCAACAGCGCGTGTTCCTGGCGCGCGCGCTGGTGCAAGACGCCGACCTCTACCTGATGGACGAGCCCTTCGCCGGCGTGGACGCCACCACCGAGCGCGCCATCGTCGAGCTCCTCAAGGACCTCCGCTCGCGCGGCAAGACCGTGGTGGCCGTGCACCACGACTTGCAGACGGTGTCGAGCTACTTCGACTGGCTGGCGCTGCTCAACGTGCGGCTGATCGCTCAAGGTCGCGTGAGCGAGGTGTATACCAGCGAGAACCTGCGGGCCGCCTACGGGCCGCGGGTGGTGCTGATCGCGGCGCAAGCCGACGGGTCGCCAGGCGAGCCCGAGACGTCAGCGCCCACCGACGCGGGCGCGCGGCGCACAACCGCGCCCCCGGGCCCCGGAGGCCGGTGAGCCGCCGTGGAGCTGATGGCGCTGCTCGGGGACTTCACCGTGCGCACGGTCGCGCTCGGCGCCGCACTCGTCGGGGTCGTGGCGGGCGTGCTCGGGACCTTCGCCCTGCTGCGCGAGCAGAGCCTGCTCGGTGATGCGCTCAGCCACGCCGCGTTGCCGGGCGTCTGCATCGGCTTCCTGCTCGGTGGGGCGCGGCAGCTCGAGCCGATCCTAGCGGGCGCGCTCGCGAGCGGGGCGCTAGCGGCCCTGTTGGTGATGCTGCTGACGCGCGCGACGCGCGTCAAGACCGACGCGGCGCTGGGCGTCGCGCTCAGCCTCTTCTTCGCCGTGGGCACGGTGCTGCTCACCTATGTGCAGCGGCACGAGGGGGCGGCGCAGGCAGGACTCGACGCGTTCCTCTTTGGGCAGGCCGCGGCGTTGGTGCCGCGAGACCTCTCGGTGATCGGCGCGGTAGCGGCGGTGGTGCTGACGGTGGTGCTGCTCGGCTGGAAGGAGCTGAAGGTGACCACCTTCGACGCCGACTTCGCTCGCAGCCTCGGTCGGCCGGTGGTGGCGATCGAGTTCGCGCTCACCGTGCTGATCGCGGTCGCGGTCGTCATCGGGTTGCAGCTCGTCGGCGTCATCCTGATGGTGGCGCTGGTGATCGCGCCGGCTGCGGCAGCGCGACAGTGGGTCACGCGCCTCGAGGGCATGGTGGTGCTTGCCGCGCTGTTCGGCGCAGCGAGCGGGGTGGCCGGGGCGCTCGCCTCGGCCGCGGTGCGCGGCCTGGCGACCGGTCCTGTGATCGTGCTGGCCGCCTCCGGGCTGGTGGTGATCGCGCTGCTCTTCGCTCCGCAGCGCGGGCTGCTGTGGCACGCCGCCCGCGCCCAGACGCAGCGCCGAGCGCTGCGCGCACACCGCGTCCTCGTCGACCTCTACCGGCTCGGCGAGGCGCACCGCGACCCGGGGTATCCGAGCGAGCAGGGGATGATCGACGCCTACTTCGGCAGCAGCACCGCTCACGTGCTGCGGCGCCTCGAGCGGCGGGGCCTCGTTGCTCGGGTCGCGCACATGCCCGAGGAGGGTGACCACTGGGTGCTCACCGAGGGTGGCCGCGACCAGGCACGTGAACTGCTCGCGCCGTTCGGCGCGCGCGAGCGCCGCGGGCCCGAGGAGCCGAGGCCGTGAGCGAGCTGCAGGCCTGGCTCGATCAACCCAGCGTGACCATCGTCGCGATCGGGGCGCTGGTGGGGATCGCGGCCTCGCTGCTCGGCACCTTCCTGGTGCTGCGGCGGGAGAGCATGCTCAGCGACGCCATCAGTCACTCGGTGCTGCTCGGCATCGTGGTGGCGTACCTGTTGACCGGCACGCTCGATACGCCCCTGCACGTCATTGGCGCCGCCCTCGCGGGCCTTGCCACGGTCTGGCTCACCGACTTGCTCGCCCGTAGCCGGCGCGTCAAGAACGACGCCGCCATCGGCCTGGTGTTCCCGGCGCTGTTCGCGCTGGCGGTGCTGCTCATCAACCTCTACGCCCGCGACGTCCATCTCGACACCGATGCGGTCCTGCTCGGCGAGATCGCCTTCGCCTGGCTCGACGTCGTGAACCTCGGCCAACTCGAGGTCGCGCGCTCGCTGCTGACGATGCTGGTGATCGCGCTGGTCAACCTCGCCTTCGTGGTGTTCCTCTACAAGGAGCTCAAGCTCTCCACCTTCGATCCGCAGCTCGCGATGGCGTTCGGGCTGCGCCCGGTGGCGATCGGCTACGCGTTGCTCGGGCTCGTGAGCGTCAGCGCTGTGGGCGCATTCGATGCCGTGGGTGCCATCCTCTTCGTGGCCTTCGTGATCGTGCCCCCCACCGCCGCGTACCTGCTCACCGATCGGCTCTGGTGGATGCTCACCATCGGCTGCATGATCGCGATCGGCGCGAGCTTCGCCGGCTACGCCTTCGCGCGCGCCTTCGACGTCTCCATAGGCGGGGCGATGGCCAGCGCGACCGGCGGCTTCTTGCTGCTGGCGCTCACGTTCGGCAAGCACGGCCTGATCGCGCGCGGCTGGCGCCAGCGGGCACCTGCGGCTCCGCCCCTGCCCGACTTCGGTGCGGTGTCGACCGGCCCCGCAGGCGGGGGCGGCGTGAGCGGTCACGGCGTCGGCGGCGGTGCCGGCCAGGCGGTGAGCGGCGTCCCTCGCGCGCAGGTCGAGGCGCCGTCGGCGGCTTCCCGATGAGGCGCAGGCCAGCGGTGACTCGGGCCATGGAGGACTACCTCAAGGCCCTGTTCGAGCTGGGCGAGGTCGACGTCAAGCCGCGCGCGCTGGCCGCGGCCGTCGGGGTGAGCCCGGCGAGCGTGACCGGCATGCTGCAGAAGCTCGCGCAGCTGCGGCTGGTCAGCTATCGGAAGTACCGTGGCGCCAGCCTCACCGCGGCTGGTCGGGCGCTGGCGCTGGAGACGTTGCGACATCACCGGCTGCTCGAGACCTACTTGGCCAGCGCCCTCGGCTACGGCTGGCACGAGGTGCACGACGAGGCCGAGCGGCTCGAGCACGTCATCAGCGAGGACTTCGAGGAGCGCATGGACGTCCTGCTCGGGCGCCCGACCCACGATCCGCACGGGGACCCGATCCCGCGTCGGGACGGCAGCCTACCCGCCACCAGCGGAGAGCCGCTCAACGCGCTCGAGGCGGGCGTTCGCGCCATCATCACGCGCATCACCGACCAGGACCGGGAGGTGCTCCGGTACCTCGCCGAGCACGGCCTGGTGCCCGGAGCCCGCGTGCTGATCGTGGACCGAGCGCCCTTCGAGGGCCCGGTGACGGTGCGGCGCGAAGGCGAAGGGACGGGCGCTACGGATGGGGAGCAGCTGGCCCGAGGGTCGCCGGTCGTCCCCCTGGCCTACGCCCTCGCCGGAGCCATCCGCGCACGGGTGGTGGGTCGCAGCTGAGCGCGGCGGCTGGCCTCACCCGGGGATGAAGAAGCGGGGACGGTCTCGCTTGACCCAGTGCGCCGAGTCGACGTGGCTACCGGCCCTTTCGGGCAGGGCGCGACTCACCAGGCGCTGGTCGAGGACCTCGCTCACCAGATCCGGCGCTCGCTCCATGCCGTCCGGAGCGCCGCCGTTCGCTGCTAAGTAGTCGAGCAGGCACACGTCCGACACGCCGAGGCGTTGCGCCATCGAAATGGTGCGAGCGGCGGAGTGCGCGGGGCGATGCGTTCTCGTAGACATCGGCCGCGGGAGCGTGGGCATGCTGTCACCTCAGCGGTTCGAACTCGGTGGTAACGGGCCTGGGGATCAGTAGTCCATTCCCTCTGCTGCCGGTCTGGCGAGGGACTAGTCGCATCCTAGCCTTCGAACATGAAATTCGTTTGTGCAATTCGGATCAGATACTCATCAAAGCGCTTGTGCCGTCGCTGCGGCCGTCCAGAACGGCCGAGCCGGCACCTCGGGCGCGGCTGCGCCCGAGCCCGAGCCTGCTGGTGGTGTGGTAGGCCTGTGGCCCTAGGCGGAGCTGCTGCCGGTGTCCACCGCCGACAGCGGGACCAGGCTGCCGCCGGCGTGGACCGAGGCGTAGAGCCCGTCGATCGCCCGGAGGTTCATGGCGCCATCTTGGCCGAGCGACGGGAGTTCGCCGCTGCGGACCGAGCGCTCGAACGCCTCGATCATCAGCCGGTACTGATCGACGCCCTCGAAGTCGAGCCGCTCGATCTCGCCGTCCTCCCGTTCGAGCAGTGCCTCGCAGGCGTCGTGCCCGGGAAGGAAGGCGCGCGTGACGCGCAGCCGGCCCCCGGTGCCGATCACCTCGACGGACTCGGTCCGCACCGCCGCGAGCGAGCAGGCGATGGTGGCCACCACTCCGCCGGGGAAGAGCAGGCTGCCAACCAGCGTCTCGTCGACGCCGCTCGGGGTCGTGATCGCGTGCGCCTGGGCCATGCTCGGCTCCTCGCCCACGATGGCGCGGGCCACGTCGACCCCGTAGCAGCCGACGTCCATCAGCGCGCCTCCTGCGAGCGCCGCGTTCAGCCGGATGTTGGTGGCATCGCCGACCGTGAACGAGAAGCAGGCGTGCAGCCAGCGGACATCTCCCAAGACGCCGGCGTGGACGAGTTCGACCAGCCGCTGGGTGCGCGGATGGTGGCGGTACATGAACGCCTCCATCAACTGCAGTCCGGCCGTGTCGGCCGCCGCGTACATGCGCCGGCACTCGGCCGGGCTCGCTGCCAATGGCTTTTCGCACAGTACGTGCTTACCCGCCTCCAGTGCCCGCACGGTCCACTCGGCGTGCAGGGCGTTGGGCAGCGGGAGGTAGAGCGCCTCGACCTGGTCGTCGGCGAGCAGTGATACGTAGCTGCCGTGGCTGCGAGCGGCTCCCACGTCGGCCGCGAAGCGCTCTGAGCGCTCGGGGTCGCGGCTGGCGACGGCGACGAGTTCGTTGCCGGTCGATGCATGGATCGCCGGGATCACGGCTTTGCGGGCGATGTTGGCGGTGCCGAGGACGCCCCAGCGCAGCGGTCGATCGGTCATGGCGGTTCCCTTCCGCCTGGCCCATCGAAGTGGGCGGCTCTGGCCATGCTACGAAATGGAGCCGCAGTCCGGGCACCCAGAGCCCGAGATGGTTGCCAGATGAATGTGAGCTGTATTTGAAATCGGAAAATATTTCACAGATCACTTAGGCTATCATTCGAACTATCCCCTCACCCGACTCCGGAAGGGAGCCCGAAGATGTCGACAATCAATCGAAGCTACACACGAAGAAACCTCTTCATCGCCGCCGTGGTGGTGCTGGGCCTGGCGTTGGGCGCCTGTAACGGCGGCGCCGACCGCACCGACACCGACGCCCTGCGTGACAGGGTCACGATGATCGAGCAGCGCCTGGACAACATGGAAACGATGCTCGAGAGCGCCCGCCAGGAAGCCGATGGCCAGGCAGAAGCGACGATCCAAGAAGCCCAGGCCGAGCTCGAGGAGACTCGAGCGGTGGTAAGCGACATGCGCGCGCAGCTCGAGCCACCGCCGGCAGATCCGGTGGATCCCGCAGCGCCCGGGGCGCCCGCAGATCCTGCAGCGCCAGCCGCTCCGGGAGGCTTCTGAGCCTTCAGCCAGCCATGATGTCTGACGCGAGTCTTCATCCACGACCGATCATGATTTCAGGGTGAGGCGACGGCATGGACGAAACGGGCGGCGCGCCTAACAGAGCGCGCCGCCCGTTTCCACTTGTCAGTCGCCAGCGGCGAACGTCACTCGCCGGCGGCGAACGTCACTCGCCGGTGGCGAACGTCACTCGCACTACGATCTCGACGGCGTGGCGCCCCGCGGCGACGGGCACGCCGCCCCGGCCGCCCGTATCGAGCATGGTCTCCATGATGCCGGGCGCACCCAGGCTCAGCTCCTCCACCTCGGTGGCGAGGCCGAGCGTCTGGCCGGCGAGCTCCGCGAGCTGCTCGGCCCGCTGTCGTGCAGAGGCGAAGGCCTGCGCCCGAGCCTCGTGCTCGAGCCCGTGGCGATCGGCGACGGTGAAGGCGATGCCGCCCACCTGGTTGGCGCCGGCGGCGGTGGCTGCGGCGATCAACTCACCGACCAGGTCCACGTCGCGGAGCACCACCTGGAGCATGTGGTTGACGCGAAAGCCCACCATTCGGGGCTCGCCCCGCTCGTCCCAGCGCTCCTCGCGCCACACGTGGAAGCCCGTCGTGCGGATGTCGAGCGCGTCCACTCCCAATGCCTCAGCGGCGTCGCGGACAGCTGCGATGACCTCGTTGCCCTCCGCAACGGCCGCTCCGACATCGGCGTCCACACCGGACCAGCCCACTTCGACGACGGCCTGGTCGGGCTCCGCCCAGACGACGCCGGTGCCGGTGACGGTGATTGCGCCGGTGCGCCCGGCTGCTTCCGGCGCAGCGTCTACGCCCATCCCCTGCCCTAGGGCCAGGCCGGAGATCAGGACCAGCCACAACGCCGCGAACGTCTTGCTGACGGTCCACTGCATGGTTGCCTCCTCGGGGCGGCGCTCGCTCGGTCCGCCCGGGACCAGGCCCCGGCTGGCTCCGAGACCTGCCCTACGGCACGAGCCTGGCACGACGCAGTGTGAGACGTGCGGAGCTCCGATGAAGGCCGATGAAGGCCGCCCGCTCGTTACCAGGTCGGTCATGCACTCCCTGGGCTCGCTCGGGGGCGTGAGCGCGAGCCTTCGGCGACGTCCGCCGACCGAGACGGGACGTATATTTGCCGACATGAAGTGGTGGCTTGGATGAACACGACGCTGCAGCGCGCCCTCGGGCGGCACGCTCCGAGCGCGCTGTGGCGCGAGGCGACGATGGTCCGCCAGGAGATCTTCGGGGTCGAGCGCCTCGAGCAGCATGCCCGGAGCCTCGCCGCCGCCCAGGTGATCAGCGACCGGCCGCCGGCGGTGCTATCGCTGCGTGACCGACTCGACGACGACGCCTCGGCGCTGCTGGCTGCCTACCGCGCGAGCGCGGCGCAGCTCGAGCGCGGCGTCGAGATCGCGCCGGCGGCGGTCTGGCTGCTCGACAACTACCACGTGGTGGAGGAGCTGCTGCGGTCGGTCCGCGACGGCTTGCCGGCGAGCTACTACCGGGAGCTGCCGAAGCTCGCCGAAGGGCCGTTCGCCGGATACCCGCGTGCGTTCGGCGTGGCCTGGGCCTACGTCGCGCACGGCGACAGCCACCTCGACCCCGAGGTCCTGCGGCGTTTCGTGGTCGCCTACCAGAGCGTGCAGCCGCTCACGATCGGCGAGCTCTGGGCGATTCCGCTCATGCTGCGCCTGGTGCTGATCGAGAACCTGCGGCGGCTCGCCGACCTGATCAGCGACGAGCACGCCCAACGAGCGGATGCCGATGCGTTCGCTGCGGCGCTGCTCACGCCCGGACGCACGCGTCAGGAGCTCGACGCCGAGATCGACCGTCGGCCCCCCGGGCGGTTGCCGATGCACTTCGCCGCGCAGCTCGCGCGCCGGCTGCGCGACCTCGACCCGGAGACGATGCCGGCGGTCCGCTGGCTCGAGGAGCGGCTCGCCGAGCAGGGCGAGACGGTCGAGCAAGTGGTGCAGGACGCGCAGCAGTTCCAGGGCGGCGCCAACGTCACGGTGCGCAACATCGTCACCAGCATGCGGCTGCTGTCGTCGCTCGACTGGGCAGAGCTCTTCGAGAGCGTCAGCCTCGTCGACCAGAAGCTACGCGACGCGAGCGACTTCGCCGCGATGGACCTACCCACGCGCGACCGTTATCGGCGAGCGGTCGAGGCGCTCGCGCGCCGCTCGCCGTTCACCGAGCTCGAGGTCACCGACCATGCCCTGCACGCCGCCCGTGTCGCGGCGGCGCGACCGGCCGACCAGCTCGAGGCCGAGCGCCGCTCGGCGGGGGCACCGGCCGACCAGCTCGAGGCCGAGCGCGTCGCGGACCCCGGCTACCATCTGATTGGCCGCGGCCGCCGCGCGCTCGAGCGGAGCCTGGGGTTCCGGCCGACGTTCGGAACGCGTCTGCGACGCCTCGCCGCCGGCGTTGGCGTCACCGGCTACGCGGCCGTGATCATGATCGCTTCGCTGTTCACGCTGCTGATCGCGATCTGGGTGTTCGCGGCCACGGGCGTCAGCGCTGGCCTGCTGGCGCTGTTCGCGCTGCTCGCGCTCGTCCCGGCCACGGAGGTGGCGACGTCTATCGTCAACCGCTGCGTGGCCTGGTTTGCGCAGGCGCTGCCGATCCCCGCGCTCGAGCTGAAGTCGGGCGTGCCGAGCGAGCTGCGGACGATGGTGGTGGTGCCGACGCTCCTGAGTAGCGAAGCAGAGCTCCTCGAGCAGCTCGAACGGCTCGAGGTGCACTACCTCGCGAGCGGGAGCGGTGATGTGACGTTCGCGCTGCTGAGCGACGGTGTGGACGCCGATCGCGAGGTGGTACCGAGCGACGCAGCCCTGCTCGCCGTCGCGGAGGACGCCGTGTCGGCGCTGAACCGCCGTCACGGGCCGGGGCCGAGCGGCGACCGCTTCCTGGTGCTCCATCGGCGTCGCGTGTTCAACCCATCCGAGGGCAAGTGGATGGGCTGGGAGCGCAAGCGCGGCAAGCTGCACGAGCTCAACCGACTGCTGCGGGGCGCCCGCGACACCAGCTTCATGCCGGTCGGTTCCCGCCGCCCGCAGGTGCCCTCGGGCGTACGCTACGTGATCACGCTCGACGCCGATACGCAGCTGCCGCGCGACGCTGCGTCACGGCTGATCGGCAAGATGGCGCATCCGCTGAACCGTCCGCGCTTCTGCCCGGAACGGCAGCGCGTGATCGACGGCTACGGCATCATGCAGCCGCGGGTGACGCCGGCCCTGCCGATCGGTGCCGAGCGCTCGTTCTTCCAACGGCTCTTCTCGACCGAAGGGGGTATCGACCCGTACGCGTCGGCGGTCTCCGACGTCTACCAAGACCTGTTCGGAGAAGGCTCGTTCACGGGCAAGGGCATCTACGACATCGACGCGTTCGAGGCCGCGCTCGCCGGGAGGATCCCGGAGAACACGCTGCTCAGCCACGACCTGTTCGAGGGCGTGTACGCGCGCGCGGGTCTGGCGAGCGACGTCGAGGTCATCGAGGACTTCCCGTCGCGCTACGACGTGGCGGTGAAGCGGCAGCACCGCTGGACGCGCGGGGACTGGCAGCTGCTGCCGTGGGTGCTGCGCCCGGGCCGCGGGAGGGCCGCCTTGCCTGCGCTGGGTCGCTGGAAGATGCTGGACAATCTGCGCCGCTCGCTGCTCGCGCCGGCGACCGTCGCGGGCTTTGTCGTCTCATGGCTGCTCCCGCAGCCGGCGGGTATGGTCGCCGCCCTGCTGCTGCTCGCCTCGATCGCTGCGCCGCTGGTGCTGCCGAGCGTCACCGCGTCACGTCCGCGGCGCGCCGACGTTCGCCTGCGCCACCAGGCCCTGCGGTTCCTCGGCGACATCTGGCAAGCCGTGGTGCAGACACTGCTCTCGTTCGTGTTCCTGGCCGATCGGGCCTGGAGCGAACTCGACGCGATCGTGCGCACGCTGTTCCGGCTGTACGTCACCAGACGCAAGCTGCTCGAGTGGACGACGGCGGCGCACGCCGCCTCGCGCCCGCAGCGGGGCGTGCTCGGCTACTACCGCCAGATGGCAGGCGGGACGCTCCTAGCGCTGGCGCTCGGTCTGGTGGCGCTCGCCATCGCGCCGGGCAACTGGTCGCTCATCATGCCGATCGTGCTGGCGTGGACCTCGGCACCGGCCATCGCCTGGTGGGCGAGCCGTCCGGCTCGCGCGCGGCGCCGGCGCGTGCTGTCCGTTGCCGAGGCGATCGACCTCCGCCTCATCGCGCGCCGCACCTGGCGCTTCTTCGAGACCTTCGTCACGCGCGAGCACCACATGCTCCCACCTGATAACTTCCAGGAGGACCCGGAGCCCGTGGTTGCAGCGCGGACCTCGCCGACCAACATCGGGCTCTACCTGCTCTCGGCAGTCGCCGCTCGCGACTTCGGCTGGGCGGGCACCGTAGCGACGGTGGAGCGCTTGGAGGCCGCGTTCGAGACCATCCGCCGCCTGCCTCGGTTCGAGGGCCACCTCTACAACTGGTACGACACGCGCACCTTGCGGGTGCTCGAACCGGCATACGTCTCCTCGGTCGACAGCGGCAACGTAGCCGGGCACCTGATCGCGCTCGCCAACGCCTGCGAGGAGTGGATCGACGCTCCGCTGGCGGACGCCGCTGGAGAGGGCGTGGCGGACGCCGTGCGGCTCGCGCGCGGCGCTCTCGCCGCCCTGCCCGAGGCCGATCTGGCGTCGGGGCACGAGCTCGCGAGGCTGCTCGACGAGAGCCTCGCTGAGCTGCGGCGCGCGGCGCCGGTGCACGACGGCTGGCCGCGGAGTCTCGAGCCGCTGCTGGAGCGGGCCAGCGAAGCCGCCAGCGATCTCGCGCGTGTCGTGGGAGAGGCTGCTGCGAGCGAGCTGACGTACTGGACCGCAGCGGCTCGGGCGGCCCTCGAGCAGCACGAGGCCGATCGGCGCGTCGACGCCGAAGGGATCGACATCCTGCGCGCCCGCTTCCGCGACCTCGCGGAGGAGGCGCGGTCATTGGCCCTAGCGATGGACTTCGCCTTCTTGACCGATCAGGAACGCAACTTGCTGTCGATCGGCTACTCGGTGGCCGAGCGGCGGCTCGACCCGGGCTGCTACGACCTGCTCGCCTCCGAGGCCCGACTCGCGAGCCTCGTCGCGGTCGCGAAGGGCGACCTACCGACGCGCCACTGGTTCCGCTTGGGACGCAACGCCACGGCGGTTGGCCGCGGCTCGGCGCTGGTGTCGTGGTCCGGCTCGATGTTCGAGTACCTGATGCCGCCGCTGGTGATGCACGCTCCGGCGGGCAGCTTGCTCGAGCAGACGCATCGGCTCGTCGTCGAGCGGCAGCGGCGCTACGGTCGCTTGCGCGGCGTGCCCTGGGGCGTGTCCGAGTCCGCGTACTTCGCACGTGACCTCGAGTTCACCTACCAGTACGCCACCTTCGGTGTGCCCGGTCTCGGGCTCAAACGAGGGCTCGGCGACGAGCTGGTGATCGCGCCCTATGCGACCGGTCTCGCGGCGATGATGGACCCGAAGGCATCGCACCGCAACTTCGGCCACCTCGCGGACTTAGGAGCACTCGGACGCTACGGTTACTACGAGGCGCTCGACTTCACGCGCTCGCGGCTGCCGCCCTCCGAGCGTTACGCGATCGTCCGCGCCTTCATGGCGCACCACCAGGGCATGACCATCGTGGCGATGACGAACGTCCTGTGCGCGGGCGCCATGCGCGAACGCTTCCACCGAGAGCCGATCATCAAGGCCAGCGAGCTCCTGCTGCAAGAGCGCATGCCGCGCGACGTCGCCCGCGAGCACCCGCGCGCCGAGCAGGTGAGGGCCTCGGTCGACGAGGCTCCGGCGACGCCTGGGTCCGTGCGCCGCCTGACGTCCTCCGTCGGAGGTCCGCCGGTCACGCACTTGCTGTCGAACGGTCGCTACGCGGTGATGCTGACCGCGGGTGGCGCCGGCTACAGCCGCTGGAACGACCTCGCCGTGACGCGCTGGCGCGAGGACCCCACACGCGATCACTGGGGCTCGTTCGTGTTCCTGCGCGACGTGCAGAGCGGCCGAGTGTGGTCCGCCGGCGCGCAGCCGCTCGGTGACGAGGCCGATGACGAGGCGATCGAGTTCACCGAGGACGGCGCCGAGTTCGTGCGTCGCCGCAAGACGCTCACGACCGGCCTCACCGTGCTGGTGTCGGGCGAGTACGACGGCGAGGTCCGCCGGGTCGTGCTCTCGAATGGCGGCACACGCGAGCGGGAGATCGAGGTCACGACCTACGCGGAGCTGGCGCTCACCTACCCGGCTGCTGACCAGGCCCACCCGGCCTTCGCCAAGATGTTCGTGCAGACCGAGTACCTCGCCGAGTACGGCGCCCTGATCGCAACGCGTCGACGACGCTCGCCCGACGAACCCGAGGTGTGGGCAGCGCACGTGGCGATGCTCGAGGGCGAGGCGAGCGCCCCGCCCCAGTACGAGTCGGACCGTGAGCGCTTCCTGGGCCGTGGCCGAAGCGTGGCGACGGCAACGGCGATCGTCGATGGCGGGCCGCTATCGAACTCGGTGGGCACCGTGCTGGACCCGATCTTCTCGTTGCGCTACCGGCTGCGCATTCCACCGTTCTCGGTCGCTCGGGTCAACTTCTGGACGCTGATGGCGCGCTCCCGCGCGGAGCTCATCGATCTGATCGACGTGTGCAGCACCAGGGGCGCCTTCGAGCGCGCCAAGACCCTGGCCTGGACGCAGGCCCAGGTCCAGCTGCGCCACATCGGTGTCGACGCCGCCGAGGCCGCGGACTTCCAGCGCTTGGCGGCGCCGCTGCTCTACACCCATCCAGGATTCCGTCCGTCGTCCGAGGCCATCGTGCGCGGCGCCGGGCCGCAATCGGCGCTGTGGCCCTACGGCATCTCGGGCGACCTGCCGATCGTGCTGCTGCGCATCACCGACCTCGCCGACATCGCGCAGGTCCGTCAGCTGCTGCGGGCGCACGAGTACTGGCGCACGAAGCGGCTGGTGGTCGACCTCGTCATCGTCAACGAGCACGCAGCCTCGTACCGGCAGGACCTGCAGGTCGCCATCGACGCCGCGGTGCGCAGTAGCCAGTCCAGGCTGCGCGTCGGGCTCGATCTCGCCCAAGGCACGGTCTTCACGCTGCGGGCCGACCGGCTGACGGCCGAGGCGAGAGACTTGCTGCAAGCGACGGCTCGCGTGGTGCTGGTCGCCCAGCGCGGAGTGATCGCCAACCAGCTCGCCGCGCTGCGGCGCCTGCGGCCGTCGCCTCAGCTCGAGCGCCGCCGCCGGATTCGCTCCTTCGCGCCGAGGGCGCTATCGCGGCCGTTGCAGCCGCCGCCGGGAGCGCGCCGGACACAGCCGGTGCCGCGAGCGGCGAAGGTACAGCCCGAGGAACTCGAGTTCTTCAACGGTTTCGGCGGCTTCGCCGACGACGGCCGCGAATACGTGACGATCCTGGAAGGTGGCCGCACCACGCCCGCGCCATATGTCAACGTGATCGCCAACCCAGCCTTCGGCTTCCAGGTGTCCGCCGACGGGAGCGGCTACACCTGGGCGGAGAACAGCCGCGAGAACCAGTTGACCCCCTGGTCGAACGACCCGGTCGAGGACCCCACTGGCGAGGCGTTCTTCATCCGCGACGAGGAGACCCACGACCTGTGGAGTCCCACTGCGCAGCCGATCCGCGGCGACGGCACCTATGTCGCGCGCCACGGCTTCGGTTACAGCCGCTTCGAGCACGAGGCGTACGGCATTGCGACACACCTCCTGCAGTACGTGCCGCTCGATGCGCCGATCAAGATCTCACGCCTCGTGCTGCACAACCGTACCGATCGGACCCGCAGGCTCTCGGTCACGGCCTACGCCGAGTGGGTGCTCGGCACATCACGCGCGGGCTCCGCGCCGCTGATGCTCACCGAGGCCGACGCGCAGACCGGCGCCCTGCTGGTCAGCAACCCCTGGAGCACCGCCTTCCCAGGCCGGGTCGGCTTCGCCGACCTCGCCGGCGAGCAGACGGC